>NZ_JAGWCS010000135.1:0-9859 GCF_020657705.1 Clostridioides sp. ZZV15-6598
GTATAATATAGATGGAATTCTTATTAATAGTTCTACCAATAAGTTTTATATTGGAAATCTATTTAGTTCATCAGGATATGTTTTTATAACAAAAGATAAACAATATATAATAGTAGATTTTAGATACTTTGAAGAAGTTAAAAGAAAATCAGACTTATTTGATGTTATATTAATGGATAAAAATAGAATGTATTTTGATATAATTAATGATATTTGTAGAAATGAAAATATAAAAGAAATTGGTTTTGAAGGAAGTGAAGTATCTTTTGACTCATATAAAAGTATGAGTAACAAATTAAATGCAACTTTAAAATCAGTTGATTTATCTACTCTAAGAAAAGAGAAAGATGAAAATGAAATAAAACATATAAAAAAAGCTTGTGAAATAGTAGATGCTACATTTTATCATATAATTGACTTTATAAAAGTTGGTATGACTGAAAGACAAGTAGAAAATGAAATTGTAAAATTTATAAAAGAATTAGGTGGACAAAAAGAGTCATTTGACACTATAGTTGCATCTGGTTTGAGAGGAGCCTTACCTCATGGAAAAGCCAGTGAAAAAATTATAGAGTATGGAGATTTTGTTACATTTGATTTTGGAGCAAAGTATAATAATTATTGCTCAGATATTACTAGAACCATTTGTATGGGAACTACAAATAAAGAGTTAGAAAAAATATATAATATAGTAAAGAAAGCTAATGAAGAGTGTATAAAGGTTTTAAAGCCAGGTATGACTACTGGTGAAATAGATAAGGTTGCAAGAGATATAATTGGTTCATATGGATATGGTGATAATTTTGGTCACAATTTGGGGCATGGAGTAGGTATTATGGTTCATGAGTATCCAGCATTAGCTCCAGAATCAAATGAAGTATTAAAAGAGGGTATGATTGTAACTATAGAGCCTGGTATATATGTACCAGAACTTGGAGGAGTAAGAATTGAAGATGATGTACTTATAACTCAAGATGGGTGTATGAGACTTACTACATCTACCAAAGATTTAATAGTTGTAAATTAAAATAAATTATAACTAAGTATTTTTATAATAATAAGAAAAGACGAGGTAAATTTAAATGTATAATTTTGATGATAGACCAGATAGAGTAAGTGAAAAGTGTAGAAAGTGGGATTTAAACATTATAAGAGATAAATTTGGAGATATTAAAGAAGATTTTGTGCCAATGTGGATTGCTGATATGGATTTTAAAATACCAACAGAAATAGAAAATAAATTTATTGAAGCTGTAAAAAGAGGTGTATTTGGATATACATACTGTTATGATGAATTTTATGATTCAGTTATTGGGTGGCAAAAAGATATGCACAAGGTAAATGTAGAAAGAGAATGGATTACATTGACTTATGGAACTGTATCAACACTTCACTATGTAGTACAAGCTTTTTGTAAAAAAGGAGATAGTATAATATTAAATACACCAGTTTATGACCCATTTGAATCATCAGCTAAAAAGCAAGGTGTAAATGTAGTTTGCAATACATTAGATGTTATAAATGATAGATATTATATAAATTTTGATAGATTAGAATCTCAAATTAAAGAAAATAAACCTAAGCTAATGATGTTTTGCACACCACATAATCCATCAGGAAGAATTTGGTCAATTGAAGAAATGACAAAAGTAGCAACTATATGTAAAGAAAATAATGTTATTTTAGTTGCAGATGAAGTACATGCGGAGCATATTCATTATGGCGAATTTAATTCTATTCTTAAACTTGAAAGAGAACTTTTAGAAAATATTATCCTATTGACATCACCAAATAAAGGGTTTAATCTTGGAGGATTAAAGACTTCTTATTCAATAGTCATAAATAAGGATATAAGAGATACTTTTAGAAATAAATTAAAACAAAATTCTATAACTTCTCCTAATGTGTTTGGAATAATAGGATTAATAACAGCTTATGATGAGTGTAGAGAGTGGTTAAAGAATGTAAATGAATATATAAAATCAAATTATGAACTTTTAGAGACTTGGGTAAATAAATATGAGAAGATTAAACTAATGAAGATGGAATCATCTTATTTAGCTTGGATGGATATAAGTAATTTAGGACTAAGTGCAAGTGAATTTACAGATAGGTTAGCTATCAATACAGGGGTGTTAATAGAAGATGGAAGTCACTTTGTAAAAGATGGTGAAAACTATGTTAGGATAAATTTAGGAACTCAAAAAGAAAATGTAATTGAGGCCTTAAATAGAATGGATTTGTTTGTAAAGTCACTATAAAAAGTTAATGGTATATACATAAGTACGATTTGTTTTAGACTACTTAGTATATACCATATTTTATATAAAACTTAAATTTTTATTAGTTGTATGATAACTATTTAAATTCTTATGTATTTTGTATGTATATAGACATTGATATTATTTAAACTCATTATTTATTGAACTTTTCAATAGAAAAAGCCTTGTCTGTAAGTTTAAAATTATTTTGTATGCCATTAGTTAAATATACTTTTTTATCTTTGGTTATAAATATAGCATCTACATTATCAATACTATTAATTAAATCCATGCCTTTTTCAAGTCCAAGTCCAAATGTAGAAGTGGATAAAGCATCACAATTAATAGATTTATCAGAGATTATTGTAACACTACTTAAGTTGTTTTCGAAAGGGTATCCTGTAAATGGATTTAACATATGATGATATATTTTACCATTTTTTTCTATAAATCTCTCATAAATTCCAGATGTAACAACAGATTTATTTGTAGTTTCTATATTACCTATAGACTCTCCGTTTTTGCTAGTTGGGTCTTGAATACCAATTTTAAAAGGTTTGTTATTTTTGCTATCTTCTAGAGTAAATATATTACCTCCCAAGTTTACTAAAGCTTTTTTTACACCTTCTGATTTCAAATAGCCTACGATTTTATCAGCAGCATATCCTTTAGCTATTGCCCCTAAATCAATTTTCATATCTTCTTTAGCTAATTTTATAGATTTATTTTTTTCATCTAATATAATATTTTTGTAATCAATGAGAGGCAAAAGTTCATTTATTTCAGAGTCATTTGGGACTTTAGCCTTGTCTGTTCCAATTGCCCATAGATTGGATAGTGGACCAATTGTTATATCAAAGTATCCATTTGACAACTTAGAGTATTCTATAGCCTCTTGTACGACAAAAAATGTATCATCAGAAACTTTGACAAAATCTTTACCAGCATTATCATTTATTTTAGAAACATCGCTTCCTGGTATATGAGTACTCATCTTGTTATCAATATATCTTAAAATTGAATCACATTCATTTAAAATTTTATCACTTTTTGATTCTTTTGTATTAAATATAGTAACTTCATTTACTGTACCAAGGTAATAGCTTGTCTTACTATATTTAGTATTTTGACTTGAACTCCTAAAAAATGAAAATAAAATTAATGCTAAAATCAATATCACAAAAATAAATGTGATTTTTTTCTTATTCATGGTATATTCCTCCTATGAAATTGTGTTATTATCTTATTATAGCATAATTTCATAGGAGGACAAAAAATGAAGAAAAAAGACATTCTTCTTATTTTGGGTGTTTTGATTGTTATCACAGCATGTTATGGAATAATAACTGTTATAAATTCTAAAAATGCTGGAAGTATTGAAATTTATGTAGATAATAAATTGTATAAGACTGTTTCAATAAATGCCAAAGAAGAATTTAAAATAGAAAATAGAGGAGGGTACAATATAGTTAAAATTCACGACAAAGGTGTAGAGATAATAGATGCTTCATGCCCTGATAAAGTGTGTGTACATACAGGTTTTATAAACAAACCAAGTCAAAGTATAGTTTGTATACCTAACAGAGTAAGCATAAAAATAAATACTAATGAAAAAAATGACAATCAAGAGGACATAATTTCTAAATAAAACAATAAATAAAAATAGCTGAAAGGAATTGGTGATAACTATGGTTAATTTAGGAAACGATTGGAATGAATTATTAAAAGAAGAATTTGAAAAAGAATATTATTTAAATTTAAGAAAATTCCTTATAGATGAATATAAGACACGTCAAATTTTTCCTAATATGCATAACATATATGAAGCTTTAAAACACACTTCATATAAAGATACAAAAGTTTTAATACTAGGACAAGACCCCTACCATGGAGATAATCAAGCTCATGGTTTAGCTTTTTCAGTTCAACCACAAGTAAAAACTCCGCCATCTCTATTAAATATGTACAAAGAGTTAAAAGAAGATTTAGGATGCTTTATACCTAATAATGGATACTTAATGCCTTGGGCAGATCAGGGTGTATTACTTTTAAATACAGCACTTACTGTTAGAGCACATGAAGCTAATTCTCATAAAAATAAAGGGTGGGAAATTTTCACAGATAGAGTTATTTCCATTTTAAGTGACCGTGAAGACCCAGTAATTTTTGTATTGTGGGGAAGTAATGCACGTAAAAAAGTAGAATTGATTGATACGAGTAAGCATTATATTTTGGAAGCACCTCATCCAAGTCCATTATCAGCAAGTAAAGGTTTTTTTGGATGTAAGCACTTCTCTAAGATAAATGAAATTCTCGAAAAACTAGGAAAAGAACCTATCAATTGGCAGATAGAAAATATATAAAGATGAAAGGTAACAAAATGATAACAAAACAACAATAAACAATGACATTGTTGTAACTAATAGAAATATGCTTTAATAGTTGAAAATACTATGCATGCATATTTCTATTTTTTTGTCAAGTTGACAACTCTTGAAAAAATAGTTACAATTTAGTTACACAAAAAACAAAAAAGAAATTTACGAAGCAGAATATTACGAAGCAAAATATATAGTGTAAAAAATTTGAGGGAGGAAATTTTATATGAATTTAAAGAAATTGAGTAATGTTAAAGTCTCGGCAATGGCGGTTGTTTTATCAGTTGGAATTTTATCAGGATACTCTGCACTTAATAAACAAGTAACATTAGTAGTAAAAGGAGAAGAGAGAACTGTATCTACATTTAGCTCTAATGTAGGAGACCTTTTGGAAGCTCAAAACATTAGCTATGATGGAAATGATATAGTTAGTTTGGATGTAAATTCAAAGTTATCTAATGGAGATAAAATAGAAGTAATTGATGTTAAGGAAAAAACAGTTGTAGAGACTAAAGACATTCCATTTGAAGTTACAGTTGTTGAAGATAACTCTTTGTCAAAAGGAGATTCTAAAGTTAAAGAAGAAGGAAAATCTGGTAAAAGTGAATTAGTATATAAAGAAACTTATCACAATGGTAAGAAAGTAGAAAAGGAATTTGTGAAAAAAGTTGTTACATCTGAGCCAGTTAATAAAGTTGTAAATAAAGGAACAAAAGTAGAAATGCAAGTAGCTTCATCAAGGGGAGAAAGTTCAAGAAGGATGGCTTCATCTTCTTCAAGTAGTAGCAGTAGTAACAATGGTAGAAGTATGAGAGTTGTAGCAACTGCATATTCTGGTCATACTATAACTGCAACAGGAACAAAGCCTAAGTGGGGAACAATAGCTGTAGACCCTAAGGTTATACCATATGGAACGAAAGTATATATACCTCAATTTGATATGGTATTTACTGCTGAAGACTGTGGTGGTGCGATAAAAGGAAATAAAATTGATATATTTATGAATGATTCAAAGACAGTTTATAACTGGGGAAGAAAAACTATAGATATACGTATATTAAAATAATTAAATAATTTGTATTTATACTGGAAATTATATTTTGATTGAATAGAGGAAAAATTCTCTATAGATAATTAAAATATGGTTTCCAGTTTTTAATTTGATAAAGATAATTATAAATATGATAAAAATATATATAATTCTCAATTGCTATAGATAAAAACTATTTAAAATACAATCTACTATCAAATTAATCTATAAAAATTGTTGCAAAGAGTCAAAATATATGATATTATAGATTTCGTTGAGAAACGTTTCGTTATGGGAGTGGATGGGTGCCGGTGTGCCCTCTAGTCTTCAAAACTAGTATGAGGGGTTAAGAGCCTCTTAGGTGGGTTCGATTCCCACGCATTCCCGCCAGTATAAAAGGTATCTTTTAATATTAAAAGATACCTTTTTAAATTTAAAAATTATTTTAAGATAATTTACTTTTAGTGATATATAATATTTAGTATTATATAATGTAAATTTTCTAATACTAATATTATGTATATAAAAGTCTAGGAGAGTGGAAAAATGGAAAATAACTTTACAACGAGAACTAGCTTTCTAGTTGGAGATGATGGTATAGAAAAACTTAAAAATTCAAATGTAATAGTATTTGGAGTTGGAGGAGTAGGTAGTTTTACTGTTGAAGCTTTAGCAAGAGCTGGAGTGGGTAATCTCACTATTGTTGATTTTGATGATGTAGATATAACAAATATAAATAGACAAATACCAGCATTACATTCAACTGTGGGAAGATATAAAGTTGATGTTATGGAAGAAAGGATTTTAGATATAAATCCTAATATTAATATAAAAAAAATAAGAAATCTTTATAATAAAGATACTAGCAGTGAAATATTAATTGAAAAATATGATTATGTTGTGGATGCAATAGATATGGTAAGCTCAAAAATACATTTAATTGAAACATGTGAAAAAAAAGGTTTAAAAATAATAAGCTCTATGGGGATGGGAAATAAATTAGACCCAACTAAAATAGTTGTTACTGATATACACAAAACAAGTACTTGTCCTCTAGCTAAAGTCATGAGAAAAGAGCTTAGAGATAGAGGGATTAAAAAATTAAAGGTGGTATATTCAACTGAACAACCAATAGAACTTAAAAAGAAAGTTATGAATGGTAAAAAGGTAACACCAGGTAGTGTATCATTTGTACCATCTGTTGGAGGATTAGTAATTGCATCTGTAATAGTCAATGAATTATTAGGGTAATAAATGTTAAATATTTTATTTATAAATTTTATAGACATATTTTAAAGGCTAAAAGCATCAATATAAAACTATTTTATGTTGATACTTTTAGCCTAGTTCTGTTATGTAGTTACAGTTTTATTTCTTATGTTAAGAGTCTATTTTATATTTGTGTTTTGTAAATATCATTTTACCATCACTATAAAAAACAATATCACCTATTTTATCTGTCCTATAAATTGATATATTGTTTTGTTTTAAAGTATTGATAACTTCCTTATGAGGATGACCATATTGATTTTTATATCCACATGATATTGCGGCTATATCTGGATGAATTTTTTCAATAAATTCTGAAGTAGTTGATGAATTGCTTCCATGATGACCTATTTTTATAAAATTAATATTATCTAATTCAAAATAATGTAAAATTTCTTTTTCAATTAGTTCTTCAGCATCGCCCATAAATAAAAATGAGGTATCATTAAAGTTTAATTTAAAAACTATTGAATTTAAATTAGATTCTTCTTGTATATATGAAGGACTTAATACATATATATTTATATTGTTATCGATATTTAAAACATCATCTCTGTATAGATACTGAATAGATAGATTTTTATCATTACAAGAATTTATTATATTTTGATAAGCTTCACTTTCTGTTGATTGTTCAGGCATATAGATGGAGTTTACATTAAATTTTTTTATTACATTATCAAGACTTCCTATGTGGTCGGAATCTGGATGTGTAGCTATTATTATATCAATGGTTTTTATTCTTTTTTGTTTTAAGTAACTAATGACTATATTTTTACTATCTTCATCACCTCCATCAATCAATATATTTTTATTTGTAGGTGTTTGTACTAAAATACTATCACCTTGTCCAACATCTATCATATGTATAGATAGTAGAGATTTTTTGTCACATCCACTTAAAAGTGATATTATAATAAGTATTAATAAAAAAATTTTATTTCTCAATAAAAAATCACTCCAGTCATTACATGTTTATATAATTTTATGATGGGTAATATAAGATATATGGGAACTATCCTATTTTATATTTTAGACAATATAAGTGAAATTAATACCATAACTAAATTGGAGTTTTTATAGATACAAAATAAAATTTTAAAAAATTAAGCAATAAAAAGGTAGGAGGATTTTATGTTTTTCAAAGATATTGAACTAAGTTCAAAAAAGGAGTTAGACCCTTATTTTGATTTAGTAGATTATGAAGCTTGTGAGTACTGTTTTAGTACTTTATATATGTGGCAACATGTTTATAAGACAGGATATTATATAGGTGAAGATTTTGCTGTTTTAGTTGGTGAATACGAAGGAGATAGTTTCTCAATATTACCACTTGCTAAAAAAGATAAACTTCCAGAAGTTGTAGATTTTGTACTTGAGTATTTCTCTCATAACAACAAAAAAATATATTTAAGAGGTATTACTACTGAAGTGGTAGAGTTTCTAAAAGAAAAATATCCAAATAGATTTGAGTATATAGAAGAAAGAGATTTATTTGACTATGTCTATGATGCAGAAAGTTTAAGAACATTAGCTGGTAAAAAGAATCAAAAGAAGAGAAATCATATAAATTATTTCTTAAAAGAATATGCAGGTAGATATGAATCAAGATTATTAGATAAAGAAAACTTCAATGAATGTTTAGTATTAATGAAAGAATGGGAAAGTAACAAAGAAGAAAATAACGAATTTGATGAAAGTATGGATGATGAATTAGTTGGTATCAAAAAGATATTTAATAATTACGATATTTTAAAAGATAAAGTAAAAGTGTTTGGTGTATATGTGGATGGAAAATTAGAAGCATTTAGTATAGGTGAGCTTTTAAATAAAAACATGGCATTAATTCATATAGAAAAAGCAAATCCTGATATAAGAGGTTTATATCCATTTATAAACCAACAATTTTTAGTAAGTGAATTTAAAGATGTTGAATTTGTGAATAGAGAAGAAGATTTAGGTATTGAAGGTCTTAGAAAAGCTAAACTTTCTTACCATCCTTGTAGATTTGTTGAAAAGTACAGTGTTAGGGAGGCTTAATAAACCATATGGAGATTAGGTATGCTAAAGAAGAAGAAATAGAGAGTATAAAAGAAATATGGAGCTATTGCTTTAATGACAGTGAAAGTTTTATGAAATACTATTTTAATGATAAATATAAATATGAAAATACTGTAATAGCTTTAGATGAAGGAAAAATTGTTTCCTCTCTTCAGCTAAACCAGTATAAGTTAAGCTTAAATACTAAGGTATACAATACATCGTATGTAGTAGGGGTTTCTACACTTCCTGAGGGGAGAGGAACTGGCTATATGAGTAAAGTTATTAAATTTACTTTAAATGAATTGTATAAGAAAGGACAAGTAGTATCTATATTAATGCCAATTGACTATAGGCTTTATAGAAGATTTGGATATGAGAACTGCTATGACCAAATTGAATATACTATTAAAACAGATGATTTAAAAAATTTCAAGTCAAATGGAAAAATGACAAAAGCTAATGCATCACAAATTGATGCTTTAATTGAAATAGATAAAGCATTTTTAAATGAGGTTAATGGTAATGTGTTAAAAGATGAACATTATTATGAAAACTTATTTAAAGAAATTCAAAGTGAAGATGGACATCTATATATCCATGAAGGTAATGAAAAAGATGGGTACATAGTTTATTTTCTTCAAGGAGATAAAATGTTTGTCAGAGAGTTATTTTATAAAAACATAGATGCCCTTAAATCAATGCTTAAATTTATATATAATCACAATACCCAATGTAAGATAGCTACTATAGCTACTCCTACAATAGATAAGATAAGGTTTATATTAGACAACCCTAAAGACTGTGAGATAAAAATAAAACCTTTTATGATGGGAAGAGTTATAAATGTAAAGCAATTTATTGAAGATATAGATATAGAT
>NZ_JAGWCS010000136.1:0-9829 GCF_020657705.1 Clostridioides sp. ZZV15-6598
GTTTTATAGTAATAAATAATTTAACAATTTATTATAACCCAAATTAAACCATAAATCAAAACTAATATTTTATTTTTTAGTAAAAAATAAAATATTAGTTTTGAAAACGCTTACTTTTTATGAAAATTTAATCTATTTCATCTTAAAATCTATCCTTTTTAAGCTCATATTATTCAATATGAAAATTAATTTAAAATTATTCTTCTTAAATATCAATTGGATAATCCTATTTTTTCTAAAATAAATAATGTATTATAATCGTTTTATTAATAAATTGTATACATAATAAACTTAAGTAAGAAACCTGTAATTTTACTCTACAAGATAAAACAGAAAATAAGAAAGTATACCATTTTTTCGAAAAAACGGTATACTTTCTTATTTTCTATCAGTCTATTCTTATTCTATTTTCTTCTTTTAATTAATTCTTTTTTTATTTCATCAATTTCAACACCTTTTTCTATCATTAAAACCAAAGTGTGATACACTAAGTCACTAATTTCATAAATAAGTTCACTTTTATCTTCATTTTTTGAAGCTATAATTACTTCACTGCTTTCCTCTCCAACTTTTTTAAGAATTTTATCTAGACCTTTGTCAAAAAGATAGTTAGTATAAGACCCCTCAATAGGATTGTTTTTTCTTTCATTTATTAAATCATATAATTCTTTTAATGTATTTTTTTGTACTTCAAGGTCAATTTTATCAGTATCATCAAATAAATCTCTATAGAAACAAGAATAATTACCTGTATGACAAGCTACCCCTGTTTGTTCAACTAAAAGTAATATTGTATCTACATCACAATCATAAGAAATCTTGACTACTTTTTGAGTATTTCCAGATGTCTCACCTTTAATCCATAGTTCTTGTCTACTTCTACTAAAGTAACAAGCTATTTTATCTCTTAAAGTTTTCTTTATAGACTCCTCATTCATATATGCTAACATCAAGACATCTTTACTTATTGCATCCTGAACAACAGCAGGAACTAATCCTTTATCATCAAATTTTACAGTTTTTATAAATTCTTCAAGTTCTTCACTACACACATTATTACATTTATCATTCATTTTTCCAATCTCCTTATAGATATTTAATTTATAATCTTACTTCTACACCCATTTCTTTTAAATACTTCTTTAAATCATTTATTTTTATCTCTCCAAAATGAAAAACAGATGCTGCTAAAATTCCATCTACATTAGATTCTTTGACTGCTTCATAGAAATCTTCCATTTTCCCAGCCCCTCCAGATGCTATAACAGGTACATTGACTAAAGAAGTTATTTTTGACAACAACTCTATATCATATCCATTTTTCATTCCATCTTCATCCATGCTATTTACAACAATTTCTCCAGCTCCAAGTTCAACACCTTTAACTGCCCATTCAATTGCATCTAAATCTGTTTTTTCTCTACCACCCTTTACATATACACTCCATGAACCCTCTTCATTTTTTTTTGCATCTATTGATAAAACTACACATTGTGCACCAAACCTTAATGAAGCTTCTCTTATTAATTCAGGATTTTTTACTGCTGATGAATTTATAGAAACTTTATCAGCACCTTTTCTTAAAATATTAGTAAAGTCTTCTAATTTATTTACTCCTCCACCTACACAAAATGGTATATTTATATTTTCTGCAACTTTAGATACAAATTCTAAAGATGTCTTTCTATCTTCATTTGATGCAGTTATATCATAAAATACAAGTTCATCTGCACCACAGTCACTATAAAATTTTCCAAGGACTTCTGGACTATCAACATCCACTATATCTGTAAACTTTTTCCCCTTTACAACTCTTCCATTTCGTACATCTAGACATGGTATTATTCTTCTAGTAAGCATAGTTGTTGAGCCTCCTTAAAGTCTATCTTCTTATCATAAAGTGCTTTACCTATTATTGCCCCATATAAGTTCATATTTTTGAGTTTTTTGATGTCTTCAATAGAAGTCACGCCTCCAGAAGCAATAACATTTAAAGATGTCTCTTTTGATATTTTTTCATATATATCAAAGTTTGGACCTTGAAGCATACCATCTTTTGATATATCTGTATAAACAATAGTTTTTACTCCTATTTTTTCAAGTTGTTTACATAAAGTCAGAGAATCTACATTACTTACAACTTCCCAGCCTCTAACCGCTACCTTTCCATCTTTAGCGTCAATTGAAACAACAATTTTTTCTTGATATTCATTAACCAACTCTTCAACTAACTCCATATTTTCAATTGCTATACTTCCAAGTATCACTCTAGTAACACCTGCTTTTATTAAACTTTGAACTTTTTCCTTGTCTCTAACCCCTCCACCTACTTGAATAGGTATTTTTATATTGTTTGCTATATTTTCAATTGTTTTTGTATTTACACCAAATTCACTTCTAGCTCCATTTAAATCTACTATATGTATATATTCTGCCCCTTCACTTTTCCATTTATATGCTACCTCTAATGGATTATCATAATATACATTTACTTTATCAAAATCACCTTGAGTCAATCTTACACATTTGTTATCCTTTATATCTATTGCTGGAAATATTATCATTTTATCATCTCCCCATATGCTTTTAATATATTTAAACCTACTTCTCCACTTTTTTCTGGATGAAATTGTATACCATATACATTATCTTTTCTAACTATAGCTGGAATTTTCTTCTCATACTCTGAAAAAGCAACAAGTTCTTCATTTGATGAATTCGCATAATATGAATGAACAAAGTATACATAGTCATCTTCTTTAATATATTTAAGGATATCATCATTTTTCTTATTAAATTTTAGATTGTTCCATCCCATATGTGGAACTTTTAAACTTATATCCAATTTATCAATGCTACCTTTTATAAGACCTAATCCTTCATACTCTCCATATTCATAGCTTTTTTCATAAAGTAATTGCATGCCTAGACATATGCCTATTAAAAACTTTCCCTTTGACACATGTTCTTTTATTATTGGTACCAAATCTAGTTTATTTAAAGCATTTATAGAATCTCTAAAAGCTCCAACACCTGGAAGTATTAGTGAATTTGCCTCCTTTATTTCATTTAAATTGTTAGAAATTTTAGTTTCTATTCCAGCCTTTTTAAAACCTCTGGATACAGAATCTATATTTCCTAGACCATAATCTACTATTATATTCATTTTTATAATACCCCCTTTGAAGATGCTATTTCATTGGAAATTACTTCACTACCTTCTTTCAATGCTCTTGCAAATGCTTTAAAAATACTTTCTATTTTGTGATGGTCATTTTCTCCATACAAAAGATTAATATGTAGAGTTACCCTAGATTCGTTCACAAAAGCTCTAAAAAATTCTTTAAAACACTGTGTACTCATACTACCAATCATTTGAGTGTCAAACTTTGCATTAAATACAAGATATGGTCTGTTGCTTATATCAATCGATACCATGGATAAAGATTCATCCATAGGTATGTAGATAGTAGAATATCTTCTTATTCCTTTTTTATCTCCTAAAGCGTTTTTAAATGCCTCTCCTATAGCTATACCTATATCCTCCACACTATGATGGTCGTCTACATATATGTCTCCTTTACAAATAACCTTTAAATCAAACTTACCATGAAACGCCATTAAAGTAAGCATATGGTCTAAAAATCCAATTCCAGTATCTATCTCAACTTTTCCAGTACCATCAATGTTCAGTTCTACTAAAATCTGTGTTTCAAGCGTATTTCTTTCTATCTTCCAAACTCTCATACTTAATTCTCCTTTTGAAAAATATCTTTTATAGCATTTACAAACATAATATTTTCTTCTTTATCACCAATTGTAACTCTATAATAATTTTCTAGTTTTCCACTAAACTTTCTTATTAGTACTCCTCTATCAATCAGCTTTTGTGATAAATCTTCTATCTCAGAGTAAAATAATATAAAGTTTGCTTGTGACTCATACGCTTTGATACCTATATCAATCATTTCTTTATATAATTTTACTCTTTCTTTTTTTACTTCACTTATATAAGACTTAACTACTTCTTTATTTTTCAATGCTCTTGTAGCAATGAAATCTGACAATGAATTTAAGTTATATGGAGGTCTTACCTTCTCAACAGAGTTTATTAAACCACTATTAGATAACATATATCCAGTTCTTATCCCAGCTAATCCAAATGCCTTTGATAGCGTTCTAAGGACGATTAAGTTTTCATATTCAAAAACATTCTCTAACATGCTTTCTTCCCCAAAATCCATATATGCTTCGTCTAAAACTACTAAACTGTTAGTTGAGTTTAAAAGTTTTATTATGTCTTCTCTTTTAAGTATTGTCCCTGTTGGATTATTAGGATTACAAACAATTACTATCTTTGGATTATTTTCTTTTACTTTTTCAATTACATCATCTATATTTATAACTAAATTTTCATCACTCTCAACACCTATAAACTTTGAACCATTTATCTGACTGTATATAGAGTACATGCTAAAACTTGGAGAAAAACTTAATATTGTTTCATCTTTATCTACAAAAGTATGTATTATCAAATCAATTATTTCACTTGAGCCATTTCCTACTAAAAGGTTTTTCTTACTTATTCCAGAAACATCTATGTAATTTATTATAGACTCTTTTAAATCGCTATAAGAGTCTTCAGGATATAAATTTAAATCTATATCACTATCTCCAAGTTCTTTAACAAGATACTTAAACAATTTTTTATTTCCTTCATTTGCATCAAGCTTTACCTTGCAATCTACATGATTTGGTTCGTATCCCTTTAGTTCTCTTATACTTTCTTTTTCTCTCAATTTAAACCTCTCCTTGTCAATTTTAATTATATTTTAGTTATCAATTTCCTTAAACAAGCGAATTATATTTTGAATTTGTTCGTACTTAAATCTATAACTAGCCCTATTTGATATAATCCTAGCACTTATATCACATATATCTTCTAATATTTCAAGACCATTTGCTTTAAGTGTATTACCTGTTTCAACTATATCAACAATTACATCTGATAAACCTACTATTGGAGCTAGTTCAACAGAACCATTTAGTTTTATTATTTCAATTTTCTGGCCTTTTTCTTTAAAATATTTTTTTGCTATGTTTGGGTACTTTGTTGCTACTTTTAGATATTCATCTTTTCTATAGATACTATCTCCCTTTAATCCTGCTACTGCAAATTTACATTTTCCAAAACCTAAATCATATATTTCATATACATCTGTTTCATTTTCTAAAATAGTATCCTTCCCCGCTATACCAAGGTCAGCAACTCCTTTTTCAACATATGTAACCACATCTGATGGTTTTACGTGTATATATATGATTTTATTTTTTTCATCTTTGAAAATTAGCTTTCTTGTATCAGTATCTATACTATCCCCCAATCCCATTTTTTTAAATTTTTTAAATGATTCCCCTTCTATTCTTCCTTTTGCCAATGCTATAGTTAAATAATCCAAAATAATACCTCCTTTTCAACCTTACTTATATACATACTTCATTAACTCATCAACACTTAATGTAAATCCAATAGCTGGAATTTCTCTTCCATACTCTTTAGTTAGAGAGTCATATCTTCCACCGCTTAAAATTTCTTTATATGAGTCTGGATAGTATCCTCTAAACATGACTCCTTCATAGTAATCAAGCATTGTAATCATTGATAAGTCAAATCTAGCTTTATCTAAAAAATTGCATTCCTCAATTAAATCATTTATTTGTTTTAACTCTTCAAGTGCTTGTTTCATCTTATCATTACAGTAAAATTTTTGTGCCTTTTCAATAACATTATATAGATTACCTTGAAAATTTAAGATATTTGATAATAATTCTTTTACATCATTTTTAATTTTTAAATCTTCAATGTATACTTTTAATTCATGGTTATTTTTTGTATATAATAAGTTTTTAATTTGATTTTCACAATTCTTGTTTAATTTTAATTCCTCTAATAGTCCATTAATATATTTACTACTTCCAACCTCTAAAATGAAATTATTGTTGTACTTTTCAAGTATTTTAAGAGCCAATTTTACCACTTCTCTATCTGCTTCTACAGAAGATTCTCCTAAGTACTCACAACCTATCTGTCTTATTTCTTTTATTCCAACTGTATTCTTATTTTTATATATAGATGAATTATAGAAAAGCTTAAGTTTTAAACCCTCTTCCCATCTTGGTATGAGACTTTTTATTATACTTGTAGTTATATCAGCTCTTAACACCATTACTCTTCCATTTACAACCTTTACCATAGATTCTTTTGGAATTTTACTATTTATATTTGTAAATTCATCATATTCTTCAAATAATTGTGGTTCTATTTGAAAATATTCTTCATCTAAGAAAAGCCTGTCTATTTCTCTTTTTAATTTGTATCTTTTTTTAGAATAAATAACTTCATCTTCAATCCTTAAAAATTTCATATTCTCACCCTTTTCATTAAAATTACTTTTACATTTGCAAATTTAAAACAATAAAAAAGCCATATAGGCTTTATACCTATATGGCTATAATTTTCTTTTAAAATTACTTCCCATCATAGATACAAGACCAATTACACTAAAAACAGGGCTTGTGTCTATGAATTAATTTCATATTACAATCCCTTTAATCTATGATGATGGTGATGATTTAATTTTATATTTAATTTTTCTACATTTAATCTCACCATGATAATTTCCTCCCAAATATTTTTTATTAATATTCTAAATTTACAGTTTTTTTATTACTATTAATAATAATATACTTTTCAAAAATTGGCAATAGTTATTTAGAAATTTAAATAAAATATTTTATATGATTTTTTATTTGTACAGTTAGATATTTAATCTTTACTTAATTTGGAAATTTTGTGTATAAAAAATGAAATTTCGGGAAAAATTGTAATAATTTAAAAAAACTTATTAAAATATAGTATAATAAGTATATCTTAATGTAAAGGGATGATTTTATGTATAAATATGATGACTATGTAAATTTAACAAATGATTTAGATTTGCCTGTAGAAATTAGAAATAAATGTGTTAGAATTGTTAGTGTGTCAGAGAATTTAGAGGATATAATTATAGTACATAAATTCAAACTATATGTCGTAAATGAGAAGTACATTAAAGGAATTATGGAATAGACATTTTGAATATGCTATTTTTATAAACAAGATATTATAAATATAATTTGATATTTATAATAAGGAACTGTCTTATAATAGAAGATACATTCTATATAAGACAGTTCTTTTTATTTTCTTCATTGTAGAATTTTTAGTATCAATTAACTGGATTTTTTAAACTATAAAACATACAATAAAACAGCTAAGAAGTGGAATAAAGAACCTAACATAATAAAAATATGAAATATTTCATGAAATCCAAATTCAGGACTTATATTTGGCTTCTTAATAATGTAAATAACTGCACCTATAGAGTAAGATACACCTTCCATTATTAATAAGTTAAGACAATCCTTAGGAATTGAATTAAATGCATTTATATCAAATACAATTGCCCATCCCATAAGTAAATATAGACCTGTAGACAACCATCTAGGTGCATCCATCCAAAATATTTTTATTACTATACCAATAAATGCAACTATCCATATTGCTGTAGTAAATATTATTCCCTCTTCTTTTTGCATAAAATACAGACATATTGGTGTATATGAACCAGCAATCAATACATAAATCATTGCGTGGTCTACTTTTCTGAAAAATAATTCTTGTTCTGGTGTACCCTTTAGAAAATGATAATATGAGCTTGCACTATAAAGAGCAATTAATGATAATCCAAATACAGACACAGATACTATCATCAAAAAAGAAGTTTGTTGTAAAGATATAGATTGAAAAATTAAAATTATAGTAGCTATAAGAGATAAACAAGCCCCTATAAAATGGGTTAAACTACTTATTGGGTCTCTACCCTTTAAAAAAAATTGATACATTTCGTCCTCCTACAATTATGTATTTTAAAAATTACATTTTATATATAGTTTTTAATACTATATTATAAACTTAATTATACCACTTTATATATCTTTTGCAACCATTAATATTGTTTTATTTTCTAAATTAGTGTATTATAGATATTATGGAGGTAACATATGATGAACAATGAATTAAATACCATAATACTAGAAACGCTAAATAATGCGGATATAACTTCAAATGATATTCCATCTATTGACCTATATATGGATCAAATTATTTCTCTAATTGACAATAAACTTTCTGCCAATAAAAGATTTGAGGATGATAAAATTCTCACTAAAACAATGATAAATAATTATAGTAAAGAGGGATTAATCAAACCTATTAAGGGAAAAAAATATACCAAAGAACAAATCTTACAAATGATAATCATTTATTCTATGAAAAATACACTTACAATACAAGAAATTAAAAAAATCTTAAATGGTGTATACGAAAAAGAGGATTTCAGTGGAGAAGACTTAGTGGCATGTTATGAAAAATTTATATCAATAAAAGAAAGGCAAAGAAATAATATGCCAAACTTTATAGAGTCTAATTTTGAAAATATCAGTATTAATCCAGAAAATAAAGATGATTTATTGATAGCCTTATTAAGCTTAACTTCAATGGCTGACCAATTGAAAAGTATTTCAGAAAAAATAGTAGATACTTTTTTCCAAGATACACCCAAAAAATAATTTTAATAAAGTAAGACTGAAAATAAATATTAAAATACAATATAACTTAAATTGCTCATTATTGTATACAATATAATTTTCAGTCTAAATATTAATACTTTCTATTTTTAACTCTTTCAAGAATCTCCATATCTAAAGTTTACAAATTTAATTTTATTCTATTTAAGTTTTGACAATGTGAACAATTCAAATTAACCTGAATTTGTTTATACCCTATGAAAACGGCTTGTTTAAGTATACCAGTGCCATCATCTATCATCACTACATTGTCTTTTATCTCTACATGGAAATTATTTTCTTGATTACACCAATAACAATCATACTTCTCATTACTTTTTTCTTCTCGCATGATTTTCGCCTCCTTCAATATAAGTTTCTACATTAAGAGAGGTTTTTCCTTTATATTTTCAATAAAATAAAATATTATAACTAAAACTTCATAGAATCTACTATACCTTCTATTTTTTCAGATGCTTTTTCTATTGCACTTTGTCTTTCTTCTTCACTAGTTCCAGTTCCATCTACTAATAATTCATCAAATTTTTTGATACCTATAAATTTCATGATACTTTCCACATAATTTAACCCTTTATTCATAACTGGTTTTAGTACCCATGGTATATGTCCACCTGAAGATTGTATATATACCATACTTCTATCAATATCATTTAGTATTCCTTGTGGTTTATCATCACCTTCAAAAGATATAGTTTTTCCATCTTGAATTATACAATCTATATATTCTTTAAGTGGTGCTGGAAAAGATAAACTCCACATAGGAGCTGCTATTACATATACACTTGCACTCACAAATTGGTCACAAAGACTTCTAATTTTTGCAAGTTCTTTTCTATCCTTATCGTCTAATTGCTTAGCAGCTTCTTCACTGACTATACTATTTCTCTTTTCGAAGTATTGATATTCCAATCTTGGTATATGCTCTTTATAAAGGTCTATCTCTTCAACTTCAAAATCCTTATTTTTTTCCATAAATTTATTGATAAACTTTCTTGCTACTGTTTTACTTGAAGATAAATCTTCTGGTTTTGAATTCACATTTATATATAATAATTTTTTCTTCATAAGCTCACTCCTAAGATTATTTTTATATTATTATTTCACAAAAATAACCATTCTATTCTGTAGTTAAATTATAAAG
>NZ_JAGWCS010000137.1:0-9819 GCF_020657705.1 Clostridioides sp. ZZV15-6598
ATCCAACTAGTGTAAAAGAAATTAAATTTACAATATTAAAATTTTCAAGGGTAAATTCAAATTGACTTAAAAGTATATAATTTAAAATCATCCTTACTATCTGAACTATGAACATCAATGAAATAGAATCCATTATACATTTTTTATAACTATACTTCATCCCCAATTTAAATCACCCCATGTATATACTAATCGTAAAGTCCATTTAATACTCTACTCACAGTTGCTTTACTCCAACTTGTTTCACTTGAAATTTCTTTATAGCTTAAACCATCTCTTCTCAAGTTTTTTATATTATTTATATCATCATCAGTAATTTGCTTTTCCTTTGGCTTAAGACTATTTTTATAGCTTCTAAGTCTATCTAATTCTGATTTTAAACTATCTACTTCAAATTGTTTTTTTTGAAGCTTACTTTCATAAGAGTCTCTCATTTCATTAAATTCTTTGATGTAGTTTACTTTCCAATCCTCATCAATTTTTGTTTTAAATATACCCATATTTGAACCTCCTTAAATTTTGTTACTCTAGTTATGTATCGATTATAAACATTAATTTCTATACTTATCTTTAAAATCCTTGTACATAACCCTTATATAAGTTAGTAAAATTCAGATATATTTTTACAATTTTAAATATATATTAACAATATCAAAAAAACATACTGTCTTAATATAATATATTATACATTAAAATTTATTAAAATGAACTTTTTCATAATCCAAATCAGAGTCACAGTATGATTTTTTTTCTTCATCAGGGTAGCCTATAGAAATTATACATTCTACACTATACTTATCAGGTATGTTCAGTTCATCTCTAATATATTTATCCGCATCTATACTATCATCGTGCATCCTATTTCTTACTTGTATCCAGCAAGAACCTAATCCAAGCTCATGAGATTGAAGTTGTATATATGAAGCAGTAATACTTGCATCTTCTATCCAAGCATCATTTTTTTCTTTATCTCCAATAATTACAATAGCCAAAGGTGCATTTTTTAGGAAAAACCCACCACCTTTAGTCCTACATTGAGATAAGTTAAGTAATGTTTCTTTATCATCTACCACGATAAATTCCCATGTTCTAAGTCCCTTTGATGATGGTGCTAAAAGAGCCGCTTTTAATATTTTATCTAGCTTTTCTTTTTCTACTTCAACATTTTTATACTTTCTAATACTTCTTCTTTTTTTTAGAAATTCAATCATCTAAATCAACCCTTTCATAATAGCATACATTTGGCTTACATTATGCCCCTACTAATACTGAAAATGTATTCTCTAGCCTTTGTATGATAAATACTTTTTATAATATTTTATCATAACAATAGAAAGATTTCTCTTTTCCTAGGAAACTCATTTCACCAATTTTGATAAATCCACATTTTATAAGCAATGAATTCATCTTTGAGTTTATTGAATATGTATCACTCTTTAAATATGATACATCGTTTTCTTTAGCTAATTCTTCAGCAAAATCAACTAGTTTAGATGCAATTCCCATCTTTCTAAAACTTGGATTTACTGCCATTCTATGTACTACCATAGCCTTCTCATTAGATGACCAATTTAAATCTATATACTCTTTAGGTTCATCATAATTGATACATATAAATCCTGCTATTTTTCCATCTACTTCTTCTACATATAAATCTTGTTTCTCAATATCAGAAACAAAGTCTTTATCTGATGGATAATTTTCATCCCATTGTGTATTATTATAGCCTTTCATTTCTTCTACTGTTGATTTTATAATTCCCATAATACTATCTAAATCATTTACATTTGCTTTTCTAATCATAAAAATATCTCCTTATATTCATATTTTAATTTATTATCTTTTTACTTTAAACCATTCTTCTTCTATATTTTTTCTCATTTTCTCTAGTATATTATTTGCTGTTTGCTTCTCTTCATCTGTAAGATTATTAAAACATATTTCTATACTTCTATTTTCTTCTTCAATTATTAACTCATATACTTCTAAAGATTTTTTAGTTGGAGTTAAATTGTATCCTCTTTTGTCAAACTCATCTTGCTTTTTATCCACATATCCTGCTTTTATTAACTTCTGTATCGCTTTTGTTGTGGTAGCCTTATCTACTTTTAACACATTTGATAATTCTATAAGGTTTATACCAGGATTTTCACAAATTCGTGTTAAAAAAGTAAATTGCCCTTTCTGTAACTTTAATTCTTTGTACTTCATATCATTTATTGAATTTACTGCTCTAGATAAAGTACCAACTTCTCTTAATATATTACTGTCTAAAGTTTTAATCAAATACACCTCCAATCAATACCTCTAAATTCAAACTATTTTTAGTTGAACTTTCAACTATATTTGTATATTACCATATATTGGTTGAATGTTCAACTAAAAAAAACAACTTTTTTACATTTATTTTTATTTTTGACTGGATGCTTACAAATATGCTATTATAAAACTAAATTAAGAGCTGTTAATTGTTCAATATACAATTAACAGCTCTTTTTAAGACTTACATCATATTTTTATTATAAATAACAACTAAATATATTTACATACCTCATCTGCAAATTCAGTAGTTGAAGCTGAACCACCTAAATCTACAGTTAATTTACTTCCATCAAGAAATACTTTTTCTAAAGCTGTTTCTATCTTTTGTGCATTTTCATATTCCCCTAGGTATCTAAGCATCATTACTGATGATTGAATAAGTGCTGTTGGATTAGCTTTATTTTGCCCAGCTATTTGTGGAGCACTTCCATGAACAGCTTCAAATATGGCACAATCTTTACCAATGTTTGCACTTGGAATTATACCCAATCCTCCAACAAGACCAGCTCCCAAATCAGATAGTATATCTCCATAAAGATTTGGCATTACCATTACATCGTAATTTTCTGGATTTAAAACTAAATTCATAGCTGCTGCATCTACAATTAAATCATCATACTCAACACCATGTTTTGATGCTACTTCTCTAAATACATCTAAAAACAAGCCATCAGACATTTTCATTATATTTGCTTTATGTATAGCAGTAACTTTTTTTCTCTTGTTATCTTTAACATAGTTACATGCAAAATCAACTATTCTCTCACTTGCACCTCTTGTTATTATCTTTATACTTTCAGCTGCATAATCACCTATCTTATGCTCTATACCAGCATATAAATCCTCTGTATTTTCTCTTACTACCACTAAATCAACATCTTCATATCTTGACTTTATACCTTTAAAACTCTTAATTGGTCTTAAATTAACATATAAATCTAATGCCTGTCTTAAAGTTACATTTACACTTCTAAATCCTTTCCCTACAGGAGTAGTGATTGGACCTTTTATAGCTATTTTATTCTTTTTTATACTATCTATAATATATTGAGGAAGTGGAGTTCCATATTCTTCAATAACTGCTTCTCCTGCATTAACTTCTTCCCATTCTATCTCTACCCCAGTAGCTTCTACAACCTTTTTCATAGCTTTCGCAACTTCTGGTCCTATTCCATCTCCTGGTATAAGTGTCACTTTATACATCAATATTCCCTCTTTTCATATTAATTAGCTTGATTCTTAGTGTAATTTAATTTTCCACCTGCTTTTAATACATCAACTTCTTTTGCTGATAATTCTACTTTAATTTTGAAAGAAGTTCCTTTACTTGTATTCTTAACCTCTAAAACACCACTATCTAAATTATCTAAAATATTTGGTATTTCCAAACTATCTAAAAGAGATAAGTTTTCATAATCTTTTTCATCACAAAACTCCATTGGAATTATACCACTATTTATTAAATTAGCCTTGTGTATTCTTGCAAAACTTTTCACTATTACCCCTTTAACACCAAGATATAGTGGTGCTAAGGCAGCATGTTCTCTACTTGAACCTTGTCCATAGTTGTCTCCACCAATTATAAATCCACCATCATTATCTTTTGCTCTTTGAGGAAACTCTGTATCTACAGTATTAAAACAATAGTTTGCAAGATATGGTATGTTACTTCTAAAAGGAAGTAACTTGGCATTTGATGGCATTATATGGTCAGTAGTTATATTATCTTCTGTCTTTAATATTACTTTTCCACTTATAGACTTACTTAGTTCTGTGTTAAGAGGGAAAGGTTTTATATTAGGACCTCTAACTACTTCTACATCACTTCCTACATCAGAAGGTTTTATTATCATACTATCATCTATTAAAAATTCATTTACATCTAAGTTTTCAAATTTAACATCAAACTCTCTTGGGTCTGTAAGTTCTCCTTTTATAGCACTTACTGCTGCTACTTCTGGGCTCACTAAATATACTTGTGCTGATAGGGTTCCACTTCTTCCATAGAAGTTTCTATTAAAAGTTCTTAAAGATACAGAATCAGTTCCCGGAGATTGACCCATACCTATACATGGTCCACAAGAATTTTCTAATATTCTAGCCCCAGCACTTATTATGTCCCCTAAAGCTCCATTTCTAGCTATCATTTCCATAACCTGTCTTGAGCCTGGTGCTATTACTAAACTTACATTCTTATGAACTTTGTTTCCTTTTAAGATTTGAGCTACTTTCATTAAGTCTTCATAAGAAGAATTTGTACAGCTTCCTATCGCAACTTGGTCTATTTTAATCTTTCCTATATTTTCAACTTCATCTACATTGTCTGGACTATGAGGCTTTGCAGCTAATGGTTTTAATTCAGCTAAGTTTATAGTAATCTCTTCATCATAAACTGCATCTGAATCAGGTTTTAGTTCCATCCATGCATCTTCTCTTCCTTGACTCTTAAAAAACTCTAGTGTTTTTTCATCACTTGGGAATATTGAAGTAGTTGCTCCAAGCTCAGCTCCCATGTTTGTTATTGTGGCTCTTTGTGGAACAGATAGATTTTTAACACCTTCTCCTCCATATTCATAGACTTTACCTACGCCACCTTTTACAGTTTGTTTTCTCAACACTTCTAATATTATATCTTTTGAAGATACCATATTATTTAATTTTCCAACTAAGTTTACCTTACAGACTTTTGGTGCTTTTATATAGTATGCTCCTCCTGCCATAGCTAGAGCAACATCTAGTCCCCCAGCACCAATAGCCATCATACCAACACCACCAGCAGTAGGTGTGTGGCTATCAGAACCCAAAAGTGTATCTCCTGGTGTTGAAAATCTTTCTAAAAATACTTGATGGCAGATACCATTTCCTGGTTTAGAAAAATAAACACCATATTTATCAGCTACTGTTTGTATATATTTATGGTCATCTGCATTTTCAAATCCTTGTTGTAACATGTTATGGTCTACAAATGCAACACTTCTTTTTGTTTTTACTTTATCTATACCCATAGCTTCTAATTGAAGATATGTCATTGTTCCAGTGGAATCTTGTGTTAAAGTCTGGTCTATTTTTATCCCAATTGAATTGCCAGCAACAGCCTCTCCATCCACTATATGTTTTTTGATTATTTTATAAACTATATTATCTCCCATACTTTCCTCCTAGACAATTATATCTTAAATATATGAACCTCTAACTGCTTCTTCTTCTGTTGTACCTTTTTCATGTGCTAGTATATCACAATATAATTGAAGAATCTCTTTATCCATCAAACTTCTTTTCAATCTTATAGATGTAGCTCTTATAGCATTTAATAATTTAGTAGCGTTTTCTGGAGAAATATACATTTCATATTCACTCAATTTATTTATTACAGCTGCTCTTCCTGAATGCTTTCCTATTACTATTTTTCTTTCAAGATTTACTTCACTTGGGTCAAATGGCTCATAGTTATGTGGGTCTTTTAAAGCTCCATCTGCATGTATACCTGATTCATGTATAAACATATTATCTCCAACTACTGGTTTCCATGTAGGAAGCATTCTTCCTGATGCTTGAGACACATACTCACATATTCCTCTAAATTTTCTAGTATCTACGTTATTTAAATCACATTTATAGATGCATTTAAGCGCCATTAAAACTTCTTCTAATGCTGCATTTCCAGCTCTCTCTCCTAAGCCATTAACTGTAACTCCAACATAGTTTGCTCCTGCTGCTAATCCTGCAAGTGCATTTGCTGTTGCCATACCAAAATCATTATGTGTATGCATTTCTATGTCAAAATTAGTTCTTTCATAAAGAGTTTCTATTGCATTTTTTATAGAAAAAGGATTCATAACTCCTACAGTATCACAATATCTAAATCTATCTGCCCCTGCTTGCTTTCCAACATTTATAAACTCAGTTAAGAAGTCGATATCCGCTCTTGAAGCATCTTCTCCATTTACTGAAACATATAATCCATTTTTCTTAGCAAATTCAACTGTCTTAGCCATATTTTCTAAAACCCAACCTCTAGAAGTTCTAAGTTTATTTTCTATATGAATATCAGATACTGATATTGATATGGCTACTGCATCAACACCACAAGAAATAGATTCTTCAACATCTTTTATCACTGCTCTATTCCAAGCCATTATATCTGATTTTAAATTTCTATTGCATATGTGCTTTATTACATTTTTTTCGTCTCCACCCATAGTAGGTATACCAACTTCAATTTGGTCAACACCTAAATCACTTAGCATTTCAGCAATCATTATTTTTTCTCTATTTGCAAATACAACCCCAGCTGTTTGTTCCCCATCTCTTAAAGTAGTATCTACTATTTTGATTTCCTTTGCTCTATCTTTTGATATAATGCACATATTAATGCCCCCCTTAGTATACATTTAGTTTTAATAGTATTATGTCTTATTTTTCAGTGATGCCTCTAACTTTTGATTATTTTTTTATTTTTTATTCATTTTAATTTCATTTGCAATTTATTTTTTTAGCTTTTCATATCTTGTAATCTATTATATTACTTTGTATCAATTATTGCACTATATTTTTTCCTTTTTGTGAAAACTTCTTAAAAATGAAAGTTATTATGTTTTTCTTGCATTTTAATTTAATTTATAAATAGAATTATTTTCAAAAAACCTTTTAAAATAAACCTCTAAAATTCTAGCTAAAATTTAATTTAATCTACACTATATTTTAAGAGTTATACACTATATTTTTAAACTATATAAATAATAATCGAAAAAATTACTAAAAATACTTACAAATATGATATTATTAATTGATTAATAAAATAGAAAATTTTTCATGAAAGGTAAGATAATAATGGATTTTAAGAGCTTAGGAATTAGCGAAGATACTATAAATATTATAAAAACATCAGGAATAACAACACCTACACCTATACAAAAAGAAAGTATTCCTTTAATAAAATCAGGAAAAGATGTCATAGCAGAAGCGCAGACTGGGACAGGTAAAACACTGGCTTTCTTGCTTCCGATATTTGAGAATATATCATTAGATATAGATGATATACAAGTACTTATACTGTCTCCAACTAGAGAACTTGCTATTCAAATAACAGAAGAAGCTATAAAACTTAAAGAGTCTAAGGATATAAATATTCTAGCAGCTTATGGTGGAAAAGACATTGGTTCTCAAATAAAAAAATTAAAAGGAAATATTCATATGATTATAGCAACACCAGGTAGACTTCTAGACCACTTAAATAGAAAAACAATTGACCTTAGCAAATTAAAAACTTTTGTTTTAGATGAAGCAGACCAAATGTTGCTTATGGGATTTAAAAATGAAGTTGAAGCTATTTTAAAAGAAACTTCAAATAAAAAGCAAACACTATGCTTTTCTGCAACTATGGATTCTCAAGTGAAAAAATTGGCTTATAGATATACAAAAAATCCAGTTGTTGTTTCTATTGAAAAAGAAGAAATTACTCTTACTAATATAAAGCAAGAAGTAGTAGAAACTACAGATAGAAAGAAATTAGATGCTTTATGCAGTGTTTTAAACGAAGACAATCCTTTTATGGCTATAATATTCTGTAGAACTAAGAGAAGAGTTGACAATCTTGAAGAGGCTCTTGCTATACGAGGATATAATTGTCAAAAGTTGCATAGTGATATTGCACAATCAAAGCGAGAAAGAATAATGAAATCATTTAGAAATTTAGAAATACAATACTTAATAGCTACAGATGTAGCTTCTCGAGGTCTTGATATATCTGGAGTAAGTCATATATATAATTACGATTTACCAGAAACGCCTGAAGACTATATTCACCGTATTGGCAGAACTGGTAGAGCTGGAGAACAGGGTTATACTTGTGCTTTTATTGACCCTAAAAATGAGCGAATGTTAAGTGAAATTGAAGCAGCTATAGAATCTAAAATTAATAGAAGAATTGTAGAATTATAATATATAAGCTAACTATTGAAGGGGTTGAATTTAAAATTTGACTAGAAAAAAATCAAGTTTAAGACAACCCCTTTGTTGTATAAATAAAAATGATTTAAATAAAAATGTATGTGTACTTATCTTATGTAAATTCACATACATTTTTATATTTCACTTTATTTTATATTATTTTGTTTACTATAAATTCTCAACATTCTCATCTAACTCTGCTGGCCATTTAGCTTCTGGATGTTCTTTTGCAAATTTCTTATTCTTATTATGACCCAATGTTAGAAAAGGTATAACTATAGTGAATAGACCAAGATAACCACAATATCCATATCCATATTTAACTATATTACTTAACCCTGTCAGAGATATAAGCATTGATACTACCATTATTGAACATGCTGTAAAGACTCTTCTTTTCATTTTTGAAGAAAAGAAAGAAAGTGCTTTATGGTCTTCAAATCTATTTACAAGACCAAATATTGTAGTTACTCCTGTAGACATCAAACAAAGGAATAGTGCTACATTATAAATTATGAATATAGTATTATTTCCAGATTGACCTGCAACATAAAGAGTAGGAAGTGTTGTTTGTCCCGCAGCAGTAAATTCTCTATACCATCCCATTAACATAGTTACAGCAAGCCCCAACGCAACTGCATTCATAACAAATGAAACTAGCATTGCTTTAGTAGCTTCTTTGGAATTTTTAAGAAGTGGTCTTGAACAGCTTGCAAGTGTTGGTATAACAACTGATTGGAATCCTGCATAAATAAAAGTATTAAGTATTGGCTTAAAGTATCCAGGTGTGAAGCTTGTTCTGTTTGAGAATATTTCAGATATTTCTGGTACTTTAGCTTTTATACCCACTATAAAAATAGTAAGAGTACATACTAATATAGCTATTGTCATTGCTGTTGCTGCTTTAGATACAAGCATAGCTCCAAATATAGTAAAAACAAGAAGTACAATTCCGATAATAAAGACAGCTATAAAATAATTAATTCCTATACTTTGGAAAACTGCTGCTGCACCTGCTATGACAGCACTTACAGCTATTAAAACCATTAGATAATAATATATCTCCCATATTATTTCAAGCTTTGGATATGGCTTCCAAAGTTCACAAAATAAGTCCTTATAATTCTTACAATTATTATTATTATACATTATAATAACTTCTCTCATAGTGGCAGTAAGTATAATCATTGCTAAAATTGCCATGAGTGGTGCAATCCATCCATATTGCACATAATACTGTGTTTCTTGATTACCTGTAGCAAACCCTCCTCCTGCATGCGAACTAAAAAGAACACTTGCAACTCCAAATATAGCTAGAATAGAGCCTGTTGCTTTTGCTTTTTTTACATTTTTTTGCATAAAATCATCCCCTCTAGAAATAATATTAAAAATTTATAATTTAACATACATTTGACAAAAGAATAACATTTTTGTCAAGTTAATTCAACCATGATTTTTCTAAAAATTTACAATTTTAATTTTTTTATTTCTAATTAGGTAAATTTCATATATTTATTTTATTATTATGAATTAATAATATTTTTATAT
>NZ_JAGWCS010000138.1:0-9694 GCF_020657705.1 Clostridioides sp. ZZV15-6598
ACAACAAGAATTGGCAGAAAAAATGGGACATATAAAAGAAAAATATAAAGATAATGCTAAAGAACTTGAAAAGCAACAAAAACAAATGGAGGTTACTACAATGATAAGCGACTCTATATCGAAAAGACGTAGCATTAGAAAATATAAAAATCAAAGTATTTCACATGAAACTATAGAAAAAATAATTGAAGCTGGAATAGATGCACCTTCATCTAAAAATAGACAGCCATGGAATTTTATTGTTGTTACTGAAAAAGAAAAAGAATCTATGCTTAGAGCTATGAGCAAAGGTATTCAAAATGAGATTGATAACAATGGACTTCTTCCAGAAAGTCGCCAACATATTGCAGGAGCAAATTATACTGTTGAAATTATGAAACAAGCTCCCATAACAATTTTTATTTTAAACAAATTAGGAAAGTCACCTTTAGAAAACTTGTCTGCTGAAGAACGTTTTTATGAAATGGCAAATATACAATCAATTGGAGCTGCAATTCAAAACATGTCTCTTACAGCTGTAGAGTTAGGTCTAGGTAGTCTTTGGATTTGCGATGTGTACTTTGCATATCATGAATTATGTGAGTGGTTAGATACAAATAGTCAATTGGTTGCAGCAATATCATTAGGCTATCCTGATGAACAACCAGCAAAAAGACCTAGATTAAAATTAAATGATGTAACTGAGTGGAGATAAATAACTATTTATAATTAAAATATGGTAAGTAAATTCAACAAAAACAATTTACTTACCATAAAAAACAACTTACTTACCATAAAAAATAATTTGCTTACTATGCTACTACAATTATTGAAGATTATCTTATACCTCTACAATCTCCTTATGATTACTCATCACTTTATTTTGCTTTATAGTCAATGCTTTCATTTCATGAACAGCAAAATATATACATACCATTGCAGCAGCGGCATCCGCTATTGGCCCTGCATACATTACCCCATCAATACCCATAAACATTGGTAAAATCACTATTAATGGAATTAAAAACAAAATCTGGCGAGTCAAAGAAGTAAAAAGTCCCAGTACTGATTTCCCGATTGATGTAAAGAAAGTTGATGATACTATTTGAACACCATTTATAAATGTTAAGAACAAGAAGGTTCTAAAATAATGTTCTGCAAATATAAAATAAGTTTCGTTTCCATTACCAAATATAGATGTAATTTGTCGTGGGAAGAATTGGAAGCATAAGAATGCCATAACAGATATAACAGTTGCACTTCCTACTGCCAACTTATAAGCTTCTTTTACACGATTATATTTTTCAGCCCCATAATTGTATCCTATAATTGGTTGCATTCCTTGTGATATACCAATAATTATAGATATAAAAATCATATTTACTTTAATAATGATACCAACACAGGCAAGTGGAATCTCACTTCCATAAACTGACCTAGCCCCATAATATGCCAACGTATTATTCATAACTATTTGTGTTACAGTCATTGCTAATTGGTTAAAACATGAACTTGAACCTAATGCAAATATATGTTTATAAATTATACTCTCTAATTTAAAACTCTTCTTATGTAATTTAATATGTTGAAAATTCATTACATAATAAACACTAATTCCAAAAGATATAAGTTGCCCAATAACAGTAGCTAAAGCAGACCCAGCAATTCCCATATCAAGCACAAATATGAATAGTGGATTTAAAATTGTGTTGATAACTGCTCCTACCAACATACAAAACATAGAAGCTTTTGGTTTTCCATCAGCAAGTATCAACTTACTCATTCCAGTAGACATTATAAGAAATGGCAATCCAATTGATGTAATCTTTGTGTATGTGTGTGCGTAAGGTAATATTTCTGATGTGGAACCAAAGAATTTTAATAGTGGTGTTAAAAATATTGATACTATTACAAATAAACTTATTCCAAATACAGCCATCAAACAAATAGAATTTCCTGCTGCTTTTGTAGCTTTTTCTGAATTTTTAGCGCCTAATTCTAATGAACACTTAGATGCTCCACCAATACCTAATAATAAGGCAATTGCAGTACATATTGTTGTTAATGGAAAGGTAACATTTGTAGCAGCATTACCTAATACCCCAACACCTTGCCCAATAAAAATTTGGTCAACAATGTTATATAATGCACTTACTAACATCGCTATAATGCTAGGTATTGCATACTTAGTCAATAATTTTGAAACTTTCTCATACTCCAATGGTTCTTTATATTCTTCTTCCATCTTCCTTCGCCTCCAATTTTGCTTCTTCATTCATATCAATGGCTATAAAAGCAGTCTTTTTTAACATTGACATGAACAACTCTTGCTCTTCTTTTTCAAATGAACTTAACAATTCTTCTACATACCCATTAGTTATTTTTATTATTTCATCGTAACATGCCAAAGATTTTTCTGTAGGATACAAATGCCATGTTCTTTTATCTTTAACACTTGGTTCTCTAGTAATAAATCCTTCTTTTTCTAGGTTTGCCAAAGCTCTTGTTATGTTACTAGGATTTACAAGAATTCTTTTAAATATAGTATCCTGTGTAATACCTGGATTACTACATATGTGTAATACATAAAAATATTGGCTATTGTTAATTCCAATATCCGCCAATTTTCTGTCAATATAGTTTGTGTTATATCTATTTATAATGGAAACCCATTTTAATAGCTCTCTCATGTTCTCTCCTTTATTGTCATTTATATTTTCATTGCGAGCGCAATAATCTATTTGCTCATGCAACTATTTTACTGCTAAATTTATACTTTGTCAATAGTCCATAATCCCTAATTCCTGTTGAGTTTTTGTAAACTTTATATAGATTTTTGATTATCTATTTAAATCTTCTTATATATCTAAATAGCCTCATTTTATCAGCTATTCGGTCATTTCCACTATTAAAAGTTGAAAGTAACATCAAGACAAATTAAAGTTTACTTTTAAGCTATCATATCAATGTGACATAATATCGTAAATCATACAAGATGCAAATGGATAGAATTAAAATCAAGTGACAGCAAGTAAAATCAAGCCATAATTTCTTTATTTCGTTATAATGAATATAGAGTGATTGAAACGAGGTGAATAGTTAAATGTATGAGTGGCAACAACAAATTCAGATAATCATTGACGAGATTGACAAGTGTATTAAAAATTACAATGGCGAAGTCTTAACACTACGCTTTCTTTCTCGCAAATTGGGATATTCTGAGTTTTATACAACGAAAAAATTCAAAGAAATATCGGGTATACAGTTTAGAGATTACTTGCGGAATAGAAAATTAGCCTTTGCATTAAAAGAGGTTCGGGACAGTGATAAAAGTCTATTGGATATTGCTTTTGATTATGGGTTTTCATCGCATGAAGCTTTTACCAGAGCTTTCAAAGGAACTTATGGTGTAACTCCGAGTGAATATAGAAAAAATCCTAAGCCAGTCGTTCTTCGTACAAAAATAACCCCTTTTGACCGCTACTTTTTAGGATTGGGAGAAATAGGTATGATTAAATCAACAGATGGTGTCAAGATTTATTTCGCAACCATACCTGCTCACAAATTTTTGTACATTAAAAACAATGAGAGTAACGGGTATTGGGATTTTTGGCGAAAGCAAAGTCTTATTCCAGGACAAGACCACGAAACAATTTGCGGTTTGCTCGACAGTATCAAGGGTAAATTGGATGATGACGGTGGAAGTGAAGCTAACTGCGGAAGCGGTCAGATTATGGCTTATATGAACGATTCGGATGGCAGGCTCTGCGATTGGGGTATTCTTCGTACAGAGTGTTGGGGCGTACGACTTCCCTTTGATTATAAAGGGGAACTGCCACCACAAATGCTTATGGTTGATATTCCCGAAGCCGAGTATATTATCTTTGAACATGGTCCGTTTAATTATGAACAGGAAAATTGCAGTGTGGAAGAAAAGATTGAAATGGCTATGGCAACTTTTGATTACACTGGTAATGGTTACTGTCTTGATATTACCCCTGGAAGAATCATGTACTTTTATTATGACCCAGAACAGTATTTTAAGTACATTAGACCCGTGAAAAAGATGTAAGCCTATCCACTGTAAAATCCTCACTAAGTGGATAAGACGTACTCGATAAAATAAAATTTATGGAGGAAAATTAAAAATGACTAAGTCTATTTGTGGAGTTGATTGTAGGAAATGCAAATTGAGTAACACTTGTAACGGATGTGCTGAAACGAAAGGTCATCCTTTTGGTTCAGAGTGCATGGTTGCATTATGTCTGAAAGAAGGGGAAAATGCTCTATGCGCATTCAAAAAGAATTTGATTACAGCATTTAATGCACTTAACATACAAGATATGGAAGAAGTCACAGAACTTAATGCACTGAAAGGCTCTTTCATTAACATTGAATACACCTTACCAAAAGGTCAGATTGTAAGGTTTTGGGACGACAATAAAATTTATTTTGGAAATCAGCTTGTCAAAAAAGATAGTGACAGATATTATGGAATTATTGCTGACGAAAAATATCTCATGGTATCTGAGTATAGCGGTTATGGTTCTGATGCTGAGATTGTAGTATTTAAGCATTGGAGGTAAATACAAATTAGAAGTAAAAGCGAAGATTATTTATAATAGATGGAGGTTCTTTAGGTTGGAAAAATATATTGCTCTTTTGCGTGGCATAAACATTAGCGGTAAAAACAAAGTGTCAATGCCATTATTAAAGGTGGCATTTGAAGATATGGGATTCTTGAATGTTAGCACCTATATCAATAGTGGAAATGTTCTTTTTTCCAGTGAAAACAACGATAAAAGTGAAATAAGTAGACTATGTAAAACCATGATAGAAGAAAGATTTATGTTAGATGTCCCTATAGTAATCATTTCACTAAAAGAATTGTCAGAAGCTTTGGATAACACTCCCAAATGGTGGGATATAAATTCTGATGAAGAAGTGATACATCAAGCTATCTTCCCTATTCCACCTATCACTATTGAAGAAGTATATAAGGCTGTTGGAGAAGCCAAACCAGAATATGAACAGGTTGATTATTATAAGAATGTGATTTTTTGGTCTGCGCCAAGAGCTACATTATCAAAAACAAGGTGGTATAAAATTGCAAGTTCTTCAGTTAATAACAAAGTAACAATTAGGAATGCCAGCACTACAAAAAAATTATTTTTGCTATCAAATGAGTAAATCTATTATGGCATAACATGGAGTTCACAAATTTTAGTTTATCTTTATGATTAACTGACTAGAAAATTTGAAATTGACTAGAAGGTTAACAATCTAACATCGTCATTCGTACGAAGCTAAGAAAAAAATAGAGCCTGACCCAGACAATTCGCAATATATATTGACTTTCTGGGTATTAGCTATAAATTCAACGAAGAAAAACCGTAGGTTATATATCACTAATTAGTGAATTATATATAATCTGCGGTTTTGTGCATTACTCAAATAATTTATATACTTTTAATCATATTATCATATCAAAGCTCTTATGTAAGCGATAGATTAGTAGTAAATTCAACTCTTAAAATTTAAGATATTGATAATAAACCTAGTGTTTAAGAGATAATCTGTATTTCTGTTTAAAATTTAATTAAAAACATATTGACAGTCTACCTATTATTTGTAATAATTAATATATCAAATCGATATATACCTAAGCAATATATATATAAACGATATTAGGAGGCACTATGTTAGAATACATTATTTTAGGATTCCTGATGGAAAAAGAATTAAGTGGATACGATTTAAAACAAAGAATGTCAACGAGTACTTCATACTTTTTTGATGCTAGTTTTGGTAGTATTTATCCAGCACTTAAAAGATTAGAGGAAAAAGGTTATATCTACTATCGTGAAGTTATAGATGGTGGCAAATTAAAAAAACTATACTCTATAACTGATATAGGAAAATCATATTTTCTCGAGTGGTTAGAAAAACCAATTAAATTTTCTAAGACAAAACATGACCACCTTGTTAACATATTTTTTTATGAGTACTTACCTAAGGAAATAATTGAAACAAATGTAAAAATGTTAATAGCTGAAGTTGAATTACTTTTAAATAAATTAGATGCACAAAAAACTGAGTTGGAACAAAATTGTTGTATTGACCAATACACATGTATGTATTTTACAATGATTTATGGAGTTGACTATTATAGTTTTGTAATTAATTGGTGTAATGATTTATTAAAAAAATTGTAAGATAGAATTATAAAAGTCAACCTACATAATATAAAGGGGGTAAAACTTATGAGACTTTTAATACATGATTTAACTGAAAAAGATTTAGATAATTTATTACCTAAGCTTGATAACAATGTAAAAGCTCTTTCAAACAATGAAGAAATCCACAAATGTATTGGTTGTTTTGGTTGTTGGATTAAAACACCTACTGCATGTGTCATAAAAGACTATTACAGCAATATGGGTAAATTGATAGCTGAGTCTGATGAACTTATTATACTAAGTAGATGTTGCTATGGTGGCTTTAGCCCAGTTGTTAAAAATATACTTGATAGAAGTATAAGCTATCTCCTTCCATACTTCGTAATAAAAAATAATGAAATGCATCATAAAAATAGATATGAAAAACAGATAAATTTAAAGGTTCTATTTTATGGGGATTGTACTACAGATGCTGAGAAAGATACAGCTACTAATCTAGTACATGCAAATGCTATAAATCTCAATATGAAGGAACATTCTGTTTCATTTTTTAAAAATCTACAAGATGTAAGAGGTGAATCTTTATGAATATAGTAATGATAAATGGAAGCCCAAAAGTAAAAGAAAATAACTCACAATACTTTTTATCTGAAGTAGAAAAACTTATACAAAAGGATAATGACATTCTTACATTTAAAATAGACAATGTATCCAAGTATCCTAAAGCTATTGATGCCATACTTAATTGTGATAGGTTGATAATTGCATTTCCTCTTTATGTAGATGGCATCCCTTCTCATCTACTTCGTCTTTTAGAGGAATGTGAAGAATGTGCAAAGAAACAAAATAAAAAGGATATTCCAGTATATGCAATAGTTAACTGTGGGTTCTATGAGGGGAAACAAACTCATTTAGCAATTCAAATGATAGAAAATTGGTGTAAAAAAGCTAACTTTACATGGGTTCAAGGAGTCGGAATTGGTGGAGGAGAAATGCTAGGTTCATTAAAATCTGTTCCTTTAGGTAAAGGTCCAAAAAAAAGCTTAGGAACTTCATTAGGAGAACTATCAAAGAATATACTTAATAACAACATAGATAGTAGCACTTCTAGTAAAAATAATATTTTTATCTCACCTAACTTTCCTAGATTTATATTTAAATCTACGGCTAATTATCATTGGAATCCAGAAGCTAAATCAAATGGATTGACTAAAAGCGATATACTAAGAAAATAAAAAATTAATATTAAAATAAATTTTTCCTAAGATATAAGTATTTTATTTTTCTTTAAAGTTTTGTATACAAACCTATACAAATCACATAAAACTTAAAATACTACATTAAAAACAACTTTTAAAGGGGATGTCTCAAAATGAACTTTTTAGTTCATGAGGCACTCTTTTTTTATGAAATCAAATATGTTTTCATCATTTCAACAATAAAAAAGAAGCTTATCTCTGTTTTGAGATAGCCCCTTTGTTGTGCATATTAAAAAATGTATTTTTTATGCTACATTTAACCAATATTTGATTTATATTATAGTTAACTATTTCTCAGTTTATGTTATGGATGTCTATTACTCAGCCTCTCTAATTCTTTCAACAATACTATCCTTAGAAACATTACGATAAACTATTAAAGGCACTATAGATGTTATCAAAAATACTATTAATATACTTATTATGAGTGCTCCCACTGGATAAGCATACACAGAATATCTTAATTTCATAATATTAAATCCTAAAAATGTTGCCATACTTCCAAAAGTAAGATTTACAATAGTTATTATCACCCCATAATAAAATCCCTCAAGCATTATCATTTTTTGAAGCTGTTTTCTTGTCATCCCTACTGCCTCAATCATTGCAAACTCTTGTTTACGAGACATTATATTTGTTATCATAGTGTTTATAAAGTTTAGTATTCCAATCAATCCTATTATAAACACTGCACTCATACCTACAATCTTTATAACCTTTTGACTCTCTCTTGCCTCCTCTACATAGATATTTTTTGAATAAACTTTTGTATATGGATTATTGTATTTCTTATTCAAATTATTTATTTTATTTTCAACAGACTTCACATCACCATTTGTATCAATTACCAGACTTTCTACATATGGCTTTACAACCATATTTTTAAAGTCATTTTCATTAATGTACATCCCCATATTAAAATTTTGTGCACCATCAAAAACTGCCATGACTTTAAACTCTTTATCTATATATCCTTTCCCTATAGTATCTCCTTTTAAATATCTAAACTTAATTTTATCTCCTGCTTTTATTTTACTTCCTTCATGTCCATTAATTACTACATATCCGCCTTCATCAAATTTTTTCTCATCTATAGAACCTGACAGTATTTTAGTATTACTTTGAGAGTATATAGTATTATTTTTTGATAGTTTACTTAATAATCTACCTGAAGATAATCCAACTGTATCTGAAGCTAAAAAACCATTATTTTCTGCAATTTCTTCTGGGTCTCTACCTTGAAGAAACTGCTTTTTATATTCTTCATCTACTTTTTGAGTCAATACTTCATCTTTTAAATCTCCTTCGTAAGCTATATAACTTAAATCCTTGTACAGCTTACTTACATTACTTACTCCATCAAGATTATTAATATCTTTTATAAGATTTTCATCAATTGGAACAACTTCATTATCTTCAAATTTCGCAGTGTCTGCAAGTCCATGACGTATTTCTATATCCCCTAACATCATACCTTCAGCAGCTCTTTCTGGATTAGAGCTACTTATAATTGCAGATACAGTCAAAAATATTATACAACTTAGTGACATAGAAACTAAAACTAAAATAGCTTTGCGTCGATTTCTAAATACATTTGCAAATGCCATCTTATGAATTTTAGAACCACTTTTCCCTCTTTTAGACTTACGTTTAATCTTATTACTTTTATCACTATATCTTACAGCATCTATAGGAGATACAGAACTTACAATCTTAGCAGGTTTTTTGCATGACAATCTAACAGTTACATATGAAAATATAACGGCAAATACAAATATTAACGGATTAAAATATTCAAATGCTGTTTTATTTAATCCCTCCATAAACTTACCAACTAGAGGGACAAACACTATTCCTATTAAAAATCCCAATACTAAGCCTATTGGTATAGCTATTATACATAATCTATTAGCTTGTTTAATAATCAATTTTTTTAATTGATATGGTGATGTTCCTATTGTTTTTAATAAGCCATAATATTTTATATCTTTAACAACTGAAATATAAAAGATATTATAAATTAATAAATATCCACTTAAAAGTATAAGCATTACAATTAATATTATTGGTAATACATTTTTAACAACTTTCTTGAAAGTAGTTGCTTGTTTACTTAAATATATGGGATTTATAGTTGCTTTTCCTGAATAAGGTTGGATTTTCTCAGTTAGTTTCTGAACCTCCCATGACTAAAGTCACGGGGTTCCTGCTTCATAGAATTTTGCATACTAAAATATGTCTTACTAATTCTCCACAGGCTATCCCCGTAGTTCCTAC
>NZ_JAGWCS010000139.1:0-9378 GCF_020657705.1 Clostridioides sp. ZZV15-6598
AATTTAGAATTATATATAAAATTTAACAATGTAGATGAAGGAATAAGATATTATTTGCAAGGTTTAAACTTGGTTAAAAAAAGTTCATTAAATCCTAAAAAAATGTCAATATTTTATGGTCTAATAGCAAAAGGATATGAATTGAAAAAAGAGTTCAAACTAGCAATTGAATATTATAAAAGTATGGATTGGTATTCAGATAAGTGGGAAAAAAACAATTCTTATAAAACATCACAAGGTATTCATAAACAATATGAATTAAGGCAAAAACAAGAAAGTTTAAGATTACTTGTAGATGATAATAAGAAATTGGAAAATGATATTTTAACTGATGGACTAACTCGACTATATAATAGAAGATACTTAGAGGAACAATTGAATTTATTCAATGAAGACAGAGATAAAAATATGATGGCAATATTGATTGATATAGATTATTTTAAAAGCTATAATGATAACTATGGTCATCCAGCAGGAGATAAAGTTATAATTAAAGTAACTGACATTATAAAAAATGTATTTATAGATATTACTGAACACATAATTAGATATGGAGGAGAGGAAATTTTAATATTAGTAGATTCTATAAAATCAATAAATGTTGAAGAGATTGATAAGATAGAAATATATATTAAAAGAGTTTTTAAACTTCTTGAATTTGAAGGAATTGAACATATATACTCTAAAATAGAAAATTATGTGACTATAAGTGCTGGAGTAAGTATAAAAAGATGCCGCAGTAGAAAAGATGTCGAGATATTGATTGAAGATGCAGACAAAAACCTATATAAATCCAAAAAAGCAGGTAGAAATCAGTATATACTATAATTTAAAATTGAGGTGATTTTATTGCAAAAGAAGATAGGAATTATAGCCTCTGATATTGAATTAAAAGAAAGAATAGAAGAATTATATAGAGAAGATGTAGAAAATGGAACTATAATAATCGACATACTTAATCTTGATTTAATGGAAAATCAAGGACGTATACTTGTTGAGAAAGGTGCTCAAGCTATAATCGGTAGGGGAGGAGGTTATAGTTTAGTAATAGACACAGTAAGTGTACCTGTAATACCCATGAATATGAAATCAACTGACCTTCTAAGAGCAATAGAAATGGCAAAGAGATATTCTAAAAAAGTAGTATTAATACTTGGAGATAATGAAGTTTCTTTTGATTATGTTGGTTGGAGAAATGTCATAAGTACTGAAATAACTGAAGAATGGTTTGAATCCAAATACGAAATAAGAAGTAAGGTTGTAAAGTATATAGACCAAAAAGATGAAGTTGTAATAGTTGGTGGAGGTTTGGCATGCTCTTTTGCAAGACAATATGGTATTGATAGTGTATTTGCAACTGCCAGTGACGAATCTATAAGAGAAGCTGTTGAGTATTGTAAGAAATTATTAGATACATTAGGCGAGGAAAAGTTTAATAATGAAGTATTGAGAAATATATTAGATGGTATAAAAGATGGAGTAATTGCTATAGATAGTAATGGAAGTATAATTTTATACAATGAAAGTGCAAAAAACATGCTTAAAGTAGAAAGAAAATGTGCACTTAATAAATATATTCTAGATGTATTTCCAAAAATGGGATGGCTATTGGATTGTTTACATGAAAAAGATGATGCAGAAGATAGAAAGATAAGAAATATAAACAACTTGATTGTTAATACTAGAACAACATTAATAAAGGTAGATGATAGCACTTATGGAGTATTAGGAATAATACAAGATATAACTAAACTACAAAATTTAGAAAGAAAAATAAGATTTGATTTAAATCAAAAAGGTCTATATGCCAGATATACTTTTGATGATTTTTTATTTAAAGATAAATTAACTAAGGAATTTATTGAAGAAGCTAAAAAAATTGGGAAAAGTGATTATACAACGCTACTTTATGGAGAAAGTGGGTCTGGTAAAGAAATTATAGCTCATAGTATACATAACATAAGCAAAAGAAAAGATAGGCCTTTTGTGGCTATAAACTGTGCTACTATAGCAGAAAACTTACTTGAAAGTGAGCTTTTTGGATATGAAGAAGGTGCATTTACAGGTGCTAGGAAAGGTGGAAAAAGAGGGCTATTTGAACTCGCTCATGGAGGAACTCTTTTTCTTGATGAAATAAACAGTCTCTCATTTAATATTCAGACAAAACTATTAAGGGTAATAGAGGAACGACAAATAATGAGAATTGGTTCTGACTATATAATACCTTTGGATATTAGAATCATAGCAGCTACTAATGAATCTTTAACAGAAAAAATAGTTATGGGTACATTTAGAGCTGACTTATTTTATAGATTAAGTAGTTTAGAGATAAACATCCCTCCTTTAAGAGATAGAAGGGAAGATATAATACCATTATTTAATAATTTTGTAAATGAAGTTTTAAAGGATGATGGTTTAAATGGAATAAACAGTATAGATGAAAATTTTGCTTTAACTAAGGATGAGATAAATGCGCTGTATAATTATAGTTGGCCTGGAAATGTAAGAGAGCTAAAAACAATAGCTCAAAAGTATGTTGTGACAGGAAAAATTAAATTAAGAAAAGAGCGAAACTTTAAGGCTAAAGAAGTAGTATCTAGTCCTAGTATAGAAGAATTTAATGTTGAAACAACAGCAAGTATGGAAAATACAGATGAAGTTATAGATATAAGTAAGATAAATGATGGTAAAGTAAGTATAGATATAAAAGAAGTAAATAAATATGTTGAAGAAAAAATAATAAGCATGCTTTTTGCTCAGGGGCTTTCTAAAAATGAAGTTGCACAAGTTCTTGGAATAAGTAGAACATCTCTATGGAAAAAATATAATAAAAATATTTAGACATAATTACATATAGATTATTTTGAAGTAATGTTAATTTTTTAAAACGAATGTTAATAAAAATTAACATTATTTTTTTGGGGGATTTTATTTTTTCAGACAAGCACATAGATTTGTAAGAAAAATAACTTAAATACTTAATTTTAGTAGTGAAAAAAATCAGAATTCTAAACAAAAGTAGTTTTATATAAAGTTAAATTTGTTGGCATGCTAATTGCTTAATATAAATGTGAGAGTAAATACAATTTTAGGGGTGATGGTATGAGTCAAAGTATGGTTGGTAAGCATGCAATGTGGCCAAAAGAAAATGATGTTATATTTAGCTTATCTGGAAGAGCTCAAGCAGCAGAAAAAGCTTTAGGCATGGATAATGTAATAAATGCAACAATAGGCGCTCTAATGGATGACTCAGGAAAATTAATAACAATGAAAACTGTATATGATGAATATAAAGCATTGGATAATTGTGACATAGGTGCATATGCAGCTCTTGAAGGTCAGCCAGACTACTTAGAAGCAGTTAAAAAAGTATTTTTCAGAGATTACTTACCAGAAGGACATATAAGAGTATTAGCTTCACCGGGAGGAAGTGGTGCAATAAAACTAGCTGTATGGAATTATACAAATGAAGGCGACGAAGTTTTAACATCTGATTGGTTTTGGAGTCCATATGTTAGTATAGCTGAAGAAGCTAATAGAAAAGTAGTAAACTACCAATTGTTTGATGAAAATAGAAAGTTTAATTTTGATTCATTCAAAGAAAATTTTGTAAATATAGCAGAAAAACAAGGAAGAGTTTTTACAATTATAAATACACCAGCTCACAATCCAACAGGATATAGTGTTGCAGATGATGAGTGGGATAAAATATTAGACTTATCAAAAGAAGTTGCAAAAGATAAAGATAAAAAGATAATATTTTTCGTAGATTCAGCATATATTGACTTTGCAGGCGATGATGATGTATGTAGAAAATTCTTTAAGAAATTTTCTAACTTGCCTGAAAACGTTCTCGTATTAGTTGGTTTTAGTATGTCAAAAGGATTTACAGCTTATGGAATGAGAATGGGAGCTATAATTTGTATATCTTCAAGTGAAGATATAGCTGAAGAGTTCCATTATTCATGTGTTCATTCATGTAGAGCAAACTGGTCAAATTGTAATAGAAGTGCTATGGCAGTCTTATCTAATATTGTAAATGACCCTAAAAAATTCAAAGAATATGAGGACGAAAAAGAAGTATACAAAAAAATGCTGACTAGAAGAGCAGATGTATTTGTAAAAGAAGCTGAAAGAGTAGGATTAGAAATTCTTCCATATATAGCAGGTTTCTTTGTAAGTATACCATGTGATAATCCAAGAGAAGTATGTGAAGAGTTAACTAAACACAATGTATTTGCAATTCCATTGAAAATGGGATTAAGATTTGCAGTTTGTGCAGTTTCAGAAGAAAAATGTAAGAAAGCACCAAGTATTATAAAAGAAGCACTTGAAAGTTTAGAAGTAAAAATAAATAATTAATTTCATTGAACAAATTGGGTGGACTATGAATTTAATAATTGTAGATGGAGGGAATTTTATATGAAACAATTGATGACAGGTAATGAGGCAATTGCACGTGGAGCCTATGAGGCTGGTGTTAAATATGCATCTGCATATCCAGGTACTCCAAGTACAGAAATACTAGAAAATTTAGCAACATATAAAGATGCAATAGTTGCAGAATGGGCTCCAAACGAAAAGGTAGCACTTGAGGCTGCTATAGGGGGTTCAATTGCAGGAGCAAGAACTATGGCTTCTATGAAACATGTTGGTGTAAATGTTGCAGCGGATCCAATATTTACTTATGCATATACAGGCGTAAATGGTGGTATGGTACTTATTACTGCAGATGAACCGGGAATGCATTCATCTCAAAATGAACAAGACAATAGAATGTATGCAAAGTTTGCAAAAATACCTTTATTTGAACCATCAACTAGCCAAGAAGCTAAAGATATGATAAAAGAAGCTTTTGAAGTAAGTGAAAAATATGATACACCAGTTTTATATAGAGTTACAACAAGACTCTGTCACTCAAAAGGTTTAGTAGAGTGCTATGATAGAGAAGAAGTTGAAATTAAAGAGTATGTGAAAAATGCTAAAAAAATGGTTACTGTTCCAGCAAATGCTCAAATAAGAAGAGGCGTTGTTGAAGAGAGAATGGAAACTCTTAAAAAATTCTCAAATGAAACTGACTTAAACTACTATGAAATAAATGATACAAAAATAGGTGTTATAGCTTCAGGTATGTGTTGTAATTTTGCTAAAGAAGTATTTGAAAAAAATGCATCATATATGAAGTTAGGATTTACAAATCCATTACCTTATGAAAAAATAAAAGAATTTGCAGATAAAGTAGATAAAATATATGTAATAGAAGAAAACGACCCATTTATAGAAGAACAAATAAAAGCATATGGAATAGATTGTATTGGAAAAGATGTAATACCTCCATATGGAGAAATGACACCAGATGTTTTAAGAAAAGCTATATTTGGAAAAACAAATGATACTATAGAATATAAAGCTGAATTAGTAACACCAAGACCACCAAGTTTCTGTGCAGGATGTCCACATAGAGGATTCTTCTATGAACTTGGAAAGAGAAAAAATTTAATAATTGGTGGAGATATAGGATGTTATACTCTTGGATTTGCTCCTCCATATAATGGAATAGATTACGTTGTTTGTATGGGTTCTGCTTTTGGAACTGCACATGGTGCTCAAAAAGTTCTTAATATGAAAGAAGGAAATGAAAAGAGATTAGTAGGTGTACTTGGAGATTCAACTTTCTTCCATACAGGAATAAATGGTCTTTTAGATGTAGTTTACAATAGAGGTAACTCTATATCAGTAATATTAGACAATAGAATAACTGGAATGACAGGACATCAAGAAAATCCAGGTTCAGGATATACTTTACAAGGTGATAAAACTAAAGATGTTGACATAGAAGGATTAGTTAAAGCTTGTGGAATAGAACATGTAAGAGTTATAGACCCTAATAATCTAAAAGAAGTAAATGAAGCATTAGATTGGGCTTTAGCTATAGAAGATGAACCATCTGTAATAATTACAAGATGGCCATGTGTACTTAAAAAATTCTCTAAAGAAGATATAGAAGAGTTTAATAATCCATTTAAAACTAAATGTAAGGTTGACCATGATAAGTGTATAGGATGTAAATTATGCTTAAAAACTGGATGTCCAGCACTATCATTTGATAAAGAAAATAAATTATCAAATATAGATAGAAATCAGTGTGTAGGATGTGGAGTATGTTCACAAGTTTGTCCAAAACAAGCAATAGTTAAGGAGGAAAAATAATATGACTAAGAGTATACTTTTGGTAGGTGTAGGAGGTCAAGGAACTATACTTGCTAGTAAATTATTAACTATGGGATTGATGGAAGCTGGATATGATGTAAAAATGAGTGAGATACATGGTATGAGCCAAAGAGGAGGTTCAGTTTCTTCACAAGTTAGATATGGAGATTGTGTTCATTCTCCAGTTATAGAAATCGGAGGAGCAGATATTTTAGTATCTTTTGAAAAGATGGAAGCTTTAAGATGGTTTAATTATTTAAAACCAGAAGGAAAAGCTTTAGTAAATAATCATAGAATAGACTCTATGACTGTTTTAATCGGAGGAGCTGAATATCAAGAAAATGATATAGATGCAGAATTAAATAGACTAAATGCAAAAGTGATAAATGCAGCAGATAAAGCTGAAGAGTTAGGAAATGCAAAGATAATGAATGTTATTTTATTAGGATGTCTAGTTAAATCTATGGAACTAGAGTCTATTGATTGGGAAAAAATTATAAGTGAAAATGTTAAACCAAAATTTGTAGAGCTAAATATAAAAGCTTTCCATGAAGGTATGGAAATGGTTGGCAAATAGTTTATAATATATATAAGATAAACTATAGAAATTAATGTGAAAGGAAGAAAAGTATGACTTATAGAATATTAGCCATAAATCCAGGTTCTACTTCTACAAAAATAGGAGTATATGATGGAGAAGAACAAATTCTTGTGAAGACGATAGACCATCCAGCAGAGGAGATTGCAAAATATAATACAATTCAAGACCAATTTGAAATGCGTAAAAATGCAGTTTTAAGTATTCTTGAAGAAAATAACATAGATTTAAAATCTCTTAGTGCAATAGTTGGAAGAGGCGGAGTTTTACCACCAGTAAAATCAGGAGCATATTTAGTAAATGAAGAAATGATTGATGTACTTAGACATAGACCAGTACTTGAGCATGCTTCAAATTTAGGGGCAGTTGTTGCACATGAAATATCAGAACCACTTGGAATAAACTCATATATCTATGATTCTGTTGCAGTAGATGAACTTATAGATATAGCAAGGGTATCTGGGCTTTGTGGAATGGATAGAGCAAGCACAGGGCATGCGTTAAATACTAGAGCAATGGCTTTAAAATATGCTAAGGATAATGGTAAAGATTATAAGAATTTAAACTTAATAGTAGCTCATATTGGTGGAGGAGTAAGTATTTATCTTCATGAGAAAGGAAGAATGGTTGATATGTTATCTGATGATGAAGGACCATTTTCACCAGAAAGATCAGGAAGAGTTCCTGCTACAAAATTGGTAGCTGCTTGTTATTCAGGTCAATGCTCAGAAAGAGAAATGACTAAAAAGATAAGAGGTAAAGGTGGTATAGTTTCATATTTAAATACTGTAGATGCTAGAGAAGTTGAAAAGATGATAGCAGAAGGAAATGAAGAAGCAAAAATTATTTATGAAGCAATGGCATACCAATTGGCAAAAGGAATTGGAGAATTAGCAACTGTGGTAGATGGAAAAGTTGATGCTATAATTATAACAGGTGGAATTGCATATTCTGAAATGTTTACTTCAATGGTTAAAAAGAGAGTTGAATTTATAGCACCAGTAGAAATTATGGCAGGAGAAAATGAGTTAGAATCACTTGCTTTTGGAACTCTTAGAGTGCTAAATGGAGAAGAAGAAGCTAGAATTTATAGTGAAAATTAATTAAATTAACTAAAAATGTTTAAATATTAGAAAAGTGGTATATCTATTTTTACACTAAAGCTTAGAATATAGGTGAAGACGTGTAAAATATGGATTGCCACTTTTTTTTATGATTGAAATTCTATATTAAAATGATGAAAAATTTTGTAAAATTTTGTACTTATATATATATTTTATTGGTATTTATTGTTATTATTATTATGAGGAGTGATTTTTAATGGGAAAAATTAATTTAAAAAGTATGATAAGGTTGTTTTCAGGTTTTTTTATATTTGCAATTTCTTCTGTGCTTATGATTAATGCACATGTTGGTCTTATGCCTTGGGATGTACTTCATCAAGGTTTATCTATAAAATTAGGCATAACTATAGGTCAGGCATCCATACTTGTAGGTGTTATAATCGTTATATTGGATGCAGTTTTTGGTGAAAATATAGGATGGGGTACGTTGCTAAATATGACATTTATAGGAATTTTCATTGATTTAGTAATATTTTCAGGAGTGATACCTCATGCAAGTAATACTTATATAGGAGTATTCATGGTTGTTATAGGAATCGTCTTAGCTGCTATAGCGAGCTTTTTGTATTTAGGAGTTTGCCTTGGAAGTGGGCCAAGAGATGGTCTTATGATTGCCCTTCAGAAAAAAACTAATAGGTCTGTACGTCTTGTTAGGACAGTTCTTGAGATATTAGCACTTATTGCAGGTTGGCTATTAGGTGGTTCTGTAGGAATTGGTACACTTGTAAGTGCTTTAGGTTTAGGATATGTATTACAAATAGTGTTTAGAATATTTAAATTTGATACAAAATCTCTTAAACATAGATTCATTATAGATGATATAAAAGAATGGAAAGAAAAGAAAAGTGATGCACATAAATGTAAATCAAGCATTGTAATAAAAAATGAACAAAATTAATTGTACTAAAATGTATCTAAATTTTAATTAACTTTATAATGAAAGTAAGGAGATTTGAAAGTGGAATTGTGGGATTTATATAATGCTGATGGAATTAAAACAGGAAATGTTATAGAGCGAGATAATTCTATTGAAGAAGGATATTATCATTTAGCAGTTGAAGTGTGGATTGTAGATAGTAATTCTCAGATTTTAATTCAGAAAAGGTCTGAGAATAAAAAGACACTGCCAAATATATGGGGAATGACAACTGGATGTATTGTTTCTGGAGAAGAAAGTTTAGATGGTGCAATTCGTGAGGCTAAGGAAGAAATAGGAATTGATATATCTAAAGATGAGATAAAGATTTTTAGAAGTATGATTCATGGAGATACTCTTTGGGATGTATATTTAGTTAAAAAAGAGTATGATGTATCAAATGCAATTTTACAAAAAGAAGAAGTAAGTGATATAAAATGGGTAAGTACAAGTGAAATAAGACAATTGTTAAAAGAGGGCTTATTTTTTGAATATCCAGAGATATATGATCTGTCTCTTTATACACATCT
>NZ_JAGWCS010000140.1:0-9410 GCF_020657705.1 Clostridioides sp. ZZV15-6598
TTTTATAGCTTAAAGATTAATGATGCTTGTATTTTAAATATACAAGCATCATTAATCTTTAAGCAAATATTCTTTATTTTTGTACTTGTTCATTTTTATCTAGATGTTGTATAAGTTCAGATACTGTTACAAATTTATACCCTTTTTCTTTTAACTTGGGAATTACTACTTCCAAAGCCTGTATCGTCTGTGATTTATTGTTTCTTTTATTATTATAATCATGTAAAAGTATTATATTTCCATTTTGTACTTTTGTAAGAATGGTAGTAATAATACTATCAACGCCAGGATTTGACCAATCTCTAGGGTCCAGGTTTGACCAAAGAATTATATTCATACCTTTAGAAACTATAATATCACATACACTTTTGCTCATAGCTCTATATGGAGGTCTAAATATTTTGGGCTCTACTCCAATTACACTCTTTACAGCATTTTGTGTATCTGTTATTTCTTTTTCTACTTTATTATAACTATTTTTTTCAACATTTATATGTGTAAATGTATGATTACCTATCTCATGACCTTCCTCATATTGTCTTTTTAATAATTCTTTGTTATATGCAACTTTTTCTCCAACCACAAAAAAAGTTGCTTTTACATCATTTTTCTTTAGTATATCAAGTACTTGTGGCGTAAAATCCTCATCTGGTCCATCATCAAAAGTCAATGCTAGAATTTTTTCATCCTCATTTCCTTGCTTGATTATTACATCTTCATAATCGTTCTTTATATTGTCATTTAGACTATAAGCTTCTTTTACGATATTTTGATTATGTGTATTATGACTATATGTATATACACCTACTATTGATAATACACATATACATATACCCCACATTGCTTTTTTCATATCATTACCTCTTTTCTTAATTCATTCTAACAATATGTGATGTCAATTTTTTAATCTCTCAATGTTCCGTTTTTGTTTAAATCAGTTAAATTTGTTAGGTCTGTTGAATAAAAATTAGAATCCTCCACATCAGGAGTTTCACTTGCATGTCCTAATAAATCTTCTTCTTTTTTTGCACACTCATTGCATAAATTTGTATCAGGTAGTATATCCAATCTTTCTAAATCTATTTTATTATGACATAAATCACAACGTCCGTATGTTCCATTTTCTATTTTAGATAATGCCAAATCTATTTGATACAATCTACCTTCTTCATGATTTATTAAACTATTTTGCATATTTTGCATATATAAATCTGTTCCCATATCTCCTATATGATTATCATAACTAGATAACTCTCCTGATGAATACTTTTCGCTGGTATGTTTAGTTGTATCTCCAAACAAAGTATTATCTTTCATATCTCCCACTAAATTAGTCAAATTTGCTCTTTCTTTCAATAATTTATCTTTGTATTTTTTAGTATCCATTTTCAACACCTCTAATTTTAATATTTATATCGTAAAAATAGTATGTGGAAAACTAAATTAAAAATACAATAAAAAGTAAGATTTGATTTTTTCAAAAAAAATTTGTAGGCAAATTTTAAATTTACCTACAAATTTTTAAAACATGATTTAATTGTTATATTTTTTATTTTTTGTAATAATTGTATTAACTTGATAATTTATGAGTATTTTGTTCTTTTATATCTTTAGCTTTTTTAAAGAATAAAATACCAAGAATTATTGCAACAGCAATACCTATTCCATTAGATATATTTACTGGTAGTCTAAAACCTTCTTTTGCTTGCATTATATAACTAAATGTCACTACAGTCATAAAAAGTGCTGGCAATGTAGTTATGTAGTGATTTTTATTTGCTTTAACCAAATATGCAGAACCAGTCCATAACATTATCATAGCAAGTGTTTGATTTGCCCAAGAGAAGTATCTCCAAATTATATTAAAGTCTATAAATGTAAGAGCAACACCTACTGCAAACAATGGTAAGGCTATTAAAAATCTATTTTTAACTGCATCTTGATTGTAGTTCATTGCATCAGCTATTGTTAATCTGGCACTTCTAAATGCTGTATCTCCTGAAGTTATAGGACATGCTACAACACCAAGTATAGCCAAAGCTCCTCCAATAGGTCCCATTAATCCAACAGATACTGTATTTACAACAGTAGCTGCTCCACCATCATTAAATATTACATTAAGTTGAGGTATACCATGGAAGTATGACATAGCTGCTGCTGCCCAAACTAAAGCTATTATTCCTTCTGCAACCATTGAACCATAAAATACTGGTCTTGCTTCACTCTCTCTTTCAACACATCTCGCCATAAGTGGTGATTGTGTTGCATGAAAACCTGATATTGCCCCACATGCTATTGTTATAAATAAATATGGGAATAGAGGTGTTCCATTTGGATTCATATTTTGTAAATTTATATTTGGTATGTTATATCCCTTTATTATTAATCCTCCTGCTACACCTACTGCCATAATTAATAAAGCAGCTCCAAATAAAGGATATATTTTTCCAATTAATTTATCTATTGGTAAAACAGTAGCCATTATATAATAAAGAATTATTACTCCAATCCATATTTGTGTATTTACTCCTGTTAATGTTTTTAGTAATCCTGCTGGACCTGTTATAAAAACAACTCCAACCAATACCAAAAGAATAACGCTAAATATTCTCATTGCTATTTTTGCACTATTGCCTAAGTAAAGACCTACTAATTCTGATGCAGATGTACCTTTATTCTTCATTGATAAATATCCAGAAGCAAAGTCATGTACACCACCTGCAAAAATTGTCCCAAATACTATCCATAAAAATGCTGATGGGCCAAATAATGCACCTTGTATAGCACCAAATATAGGACCTAAACCTGCGATATTTAAGAATTGAATTAAGAAAATTCTTTTCCATTTCATTGGAACATAATCCACACCATCTCTACAAGATATAGCAGGAGTTTGATTTTTATCATTAATTCCAAAAACCTTTTCTACAAAGGTACCATAAATAAAATAACCCACTATAAGTACCACTATTGAACCTAAAAAACTTACCATAAATTCATCCCCTTAGTTTTTTTATAATTGCTTTATAAATTTTTATAAGTTTAAGAAAACTATTTCCAGTTCAAATGGTAATACTTTTTTGTACTAATATAAATGTTAATCACATTAAGTGCATATTTAAGTACATGAAATGACTTTATATATGCATTAATAGCCTGAATTCTTTTATTTTACTTCTACTTACAGTTACTTCATAATCACTATCTTTTAACTTCAATATGTATGTATTATTAAACCATGGAATAATTTCTTTTACTTTAGTTAAATTTACTATGTAAGACCTATGCGTTCTAAAAAAAGTTTTATCATTTATTATGTTTTCTACTTCTGATATACCCTCTTTTAATATAAACATTTCCTTTTCAGTATATATAAATGTCTGTCTTTCATTAGCCTCACAGTAGTATATATCATCAATATCTATTACAACCAATTTATCACCTTTCCAAAGGCTAATTTTATGTGTTATTTCCTCTATATTCTGGTTTATTGTACTTTTTTTATCACTAGATATTTCACTACTATTTGTTTCACTTTTCTCTAACTTATCCAACATTGATGTAATTCTATCCTCAGAATAAGGCTTAAGTACATAATCAAATACACCTAATGAAAAAGCATCTACTGCATAATTTTCATATGCTGTTATAAAAACTATTTTGGGTCTCGCTTTAAATTGATTTAATGTTTTTGCAAGTAACATTCCATCAAGATGAGGTATATTTATATCCAAAAAAATTACATCTATTTTATTTTCTTGAATAAAATCTAGTACCTCTATACCATTAGTAAATTCACTTACTACCTCAATCTTGCTTTTATTTTCAATAAAATATCTTAATTCCTTTCTTGCTGGAAACTCATCCTCAACTATTATTGCTTTCATCTTCCTACTCCTTTACATAAAACATAATTAAAGTTCCTTTATCAGTTCTTCTCATATTAAGACCACTTCCATACATTAGCTTAAGCCTTAAATGAACATTATAAAGGCCAATCTTATTTTCTGGCATATTGTCTTGATATACATTATTTATGACTTCTTCACTTATGCCTATACCATCATCCTCAATCGATATTCTCACAGTATTTTCTAATGAATGCTGTAACTTTTTTATGGATATTTTTACTACACCAGCTCTTCCACTTTCCAAAATCCCATGTATTATTGCATTCTCTACTATTGGTTGTATAATCAAGCTTGGAATTTTTATATTTACATCATCTATATCATAAATTATAGTTAATAAATCTCCAAATCTAGCCTTTTCTATTTCTACAAAAGATTTAACTTGCTCAATCTCTTTATTTATGTCTATCAAGTTATCACTATATTCAAGATTGTATCTCAAGTAAGTTGATAAATTTATTATGAGTTCTCTAGCTTTATCTGGATTAAATCTTATAAAGGATGCTATTGTATTTAGAGAATTAAATAAAAAATGCGGATTAATTTGCCTTTGAAGTGCTTTTATTTCTGCTTTATTTCTTGCCTCTATATCCTTTTTATCTTTTTCAATTCCCTCAACTATAGATATAACAAACCCTATACCAATTTGTCCAACAATTAGAGGTAAATATATTCCATTAATTATTTGAATTGCCAGAGAATGAGGCTGTGATATTAAATATATAAGTAATATAGTAAAACTTTCAGAAATCATACCTACTAATATTCCATATATCACTCTATGCTTTTTTGGTATCTTCTTATATAAAAATCCTGATAACACACCTGCTAGTATGCTTGATAAAAGGCATGACATGGATGTTATACCTCCAATATCCATAAAATACCTATGGATACCTGAAAGCAAACCTGCTGTGATACCTACAATTGGTCCAAATAGAACGCCTCCTGATACTATAGATATTATTCGAGTATTTACTATTGACCCCATATAATTTATACCATTATAAGTACCAAATATAGCTAGAAAAGTAAAAACTAAAGATATACAAATCAAATCATTTAAGCTATATTCTTCTTTTTGAAATATTTGTTTAAATGTTTTTAGCTTTGTTATTAGAAGAAATAATACTACAATAAAGCTTGTTTTTTCTATTAATGCTATTAAAATTGATGTTTTCATGTTTTTCCCTCTTATTTTCCCTGTTAAAAATAATTTTTACATATGTTATTGGTATTATTTTTATGGTCTATTAAATACATAAAAAATAATTGCCTTAATTATTGTATCATATCAGCTAAACATAAAATCAAACTCATTTAATTATATATATAAATTTTTTAAAACGTTTTTTTGATATATTATTGACAATTTTCTTTATAAGAGTTAAAATTAATTCATAAATTACATATTGAGTATAAAGTATAATGGACGTGTGTTCAAGGTTGGTTCAGAAGGCTCTGGTTTTCTGATTTTTTTATGCTCAGTAGTGATATGCAAAAAAGAACAAAGTTAACGTCAGTTAACTTTTACCTTTATTCTACTTTCCCCAAAGTAAGAATAATCTAACCCCTTTGAGATGAGCAAAAGCTCATCTTTTTTTATTACAAAACTAAAGAGGATATTATCTTGATAACATCCTCTCTCTTTCCTATCATATGCTTTTTTAATAGCTTTAAAGTTTATCTCCTAAAGAATACATATAATATAATTAATATCTTCTCTCTATAAACCCAACTTTTTTATAAACTTTTCTAAGAGTTTTTCTAGCTTGTTTTTCAGCCTTTTCAGCTCCCATAGTATATATTTTTTCTAAATAATCTTTATTATTAAGAAGGTCAACATATTTTTCTCTTATAGGTCTTAAAGCTTCTGATACTACTTCAGCTACATCTTCTTTAAATACTCCATAACCTTTACCTTCATACATGTTTACAATTTCTTCTACACTCTTTTTACTTAAATTAGAATATATATCAAGTAAGTTTTTAATACCAGGTTGTTCATCAGTGTACTTTACAACACCTAAAGAATCAGTAACACTTCTCTTAATCTTTCTCTTTATAGTATCTGAATCATCTGCCAATAATATAAATGCATTGTCATTTGAATCAGATTTACTCATTTTCTTAGTTGGTTCTTGTAAACTCATTACTCTTGCTCCACCTTTTGGATAGTATCCTTCTGGAACTACAAATGTAGGTGAAAATCTATTATTAAATCTATTTGCTAAATCACGAGATAACTCTAGATGTTGTTTTTGGTCATCTCCAACTGGAACCAAATCAGCTTGATATAATAGTATATCAGCAGCCATAAGAACTGGATACGTAAATAATCCTGCATTTAGATTTGCTTCACTCTTTTGTGATTTATCTTTAAATTGAGTCATTCTACTTAATTCACCCATATAAGTCATTGTATTTAATATCCACATAAGTTCAACATGTTCTTTAACATGCGATTGTATAAATATAGTATTTTTTTCTGGGTCTAATCCACAAGCTAGATATTGAGCAAGTAATTCTATAGTATTAGCTCTCAAAACTTTAGGGTCTTGAGGTACTGTTATTGCATGTAAATCAACAATACTATAATAACAATTATAATTTTCTTGAAGTTCAGTCCAGTTTTTTATAGCTCCTAAATAGTTTCCTAGAGTCATCTTACCTGATGGTTGTGCACCACTAAATATAACTTTTTTTTCACTCATATGATTTTTACCTCCTCATATATTTATATTGATTTTAACATGCTTAATACAATATCTTTAGAATTGTTGGCTGCCTCATGTACAAATACTTCATACGCAACGCCAGCACTTCCATCTGCTTTATCAGACATCGCTCTTATTATGACAAATGGAACATTATTTAAGTAACATACATGAGCTATAGCTCCACCTTCCATCTCTCCACAATACCCACCAAAATCATTTACTAATTCTTCTTTTAATTCTTTAGAGTTTATAAATATATCCCCTGTTACTACTCTTCCTTTTAATACTTTATGAGTTTTTGTTTCTTCTACAGAAGATTTATAAGCAGCTTCTACAAGTCTTTCATCTGCTTTAAATACAGATGTTTCCATTCTTGGTATAACACCTTTAGGGTCTCCAAATGCAGTAGTATCTACATCGTATTGTATCGCATCTGTTGAAATTACTATATCATTGACATCAAGATTTTCATTTAAAGCCCCAGCAACACCTGTATTGACAATAGCATCAACTTTAAATTCACTTATTAATATTTGTGCACAAAGAGCAGAGTTAACCTTTCCTATGCCACACTTTACTAATACTACATTTTTTCCTTCTAAAGTCCCTTTATGAAATTCTAAGCTAGCTTTTTTTACAGTTTCTTTAATATCCATTAAATTTACTAATATGCTTACTTCTTCATCCATTGCACCTATAATTCCTATAACGTTCATTTTGCCTCCTAAATTTTCTATATTAAAAAATCCGTCCTAAATCAATAGGACGGATATATTTTCCGTGGTACCACCTAAATTTATATATACTCAAAGCTGAATATATATATCTTAATATATGCTATAACGTGCACACACGATATCAGATAATCTACAGTCTTAAACTGCATTTCACCTTACTCCTCAAAGACCCATTCAATAAACACTTTTTATTAAGTTCTCAGCACCCTTAATTCTCTGTATAAAAGTCTATTTATTTACTCTTTCTTATCTCAGGATTTAACTTATTAATTTCTTTATTTTATAATATTCCTTATGATATAAATTGTCAACTATATATATAATAATATCCAAAATATATATTTAAAATACATTTTTATTTAGCAGATCTCTTTTCATATCTACTCCATAACCATAGACCAGATAAGATAACTAGAAGACCTCCACCAATCATTTCTATTTCATATATGATATTTTCAGCAAATGTAGGCATAACTGGTGCTGCTGATAACAATATACCAACTACAGTTACAGTTAAAACCATTTTCGCTAAACCTATACAAGTACCTGTTGATTTTGCCATAGTATATGGTCTAATTTCATCTGGTCTCTCTTTTCTTAGCTTAATATAAGAAGCATATAACAACACATATGGGAATAATGCAGTTAATGCTGTCATAGTTACAAGAACATTGTATATAGCATCAACAGAAGGCATTAATGTAGTCACTAATAATATTATAGTAACTATTATTGCTTGAAGTATAACTGCTTTAGAAGGTATCTTATGTTTATTTACTTCTACCAAACTATCTGGAAATACTCCTTTTTTAACACTACCAAATAACATTTTTATTGGTGATGCTATATAAAGAACTATTGCTCCTAGTATTGAAAAAGCTATACCAAAAGCTATCAATTGAACTAACCAAGAACCTATTCCTAAAGATTCACAAACAGCTGCAAGTGCATCTAGCACACCTTTAGAAGCAGTAATTTGGTCTGGTGGTATTATCATTGTTATTGCAATTGAACCTAATACATATAATGAAGCAACTATTCCAGCTGATATTAATATCGCCTTAGGGAAGTTCTTTTCAGGCTTATCTATTTCTGTTATAAAGTTAGCTGCAGTTTCTGCTCCCGCTAAACCAAACATTATAGCTGATATAGCAACAAATGCATCCATATTAAGTTTTGGAGTCATTGAAGCTATTGTATATGTTGAAGCTATATCATGTTTTTTCAATACTAATACTGCCAAAAATGAAAATATTATAAGTATAGCACTTGGTATTGTTGAACCTAATGCACCTGTATTAGTGAATATTTTTGTAAAACTTATTCCTTTAGTTGCTATAATAGATAATATCCAGAATATTACTAAAGATAATATAAGTACAAATATCTTATTATCTGCAAGTGCTGGATTTCCTATTGTATAAGAAACATTTACTGCTAAAAAAGTTAGGAATGAAGAATACCAAAATATTTTAGCTGTCCAGTTTAACCAAGAAACTAAAAATCCATATTTTTCTCCAAAGGCTTCCTTAACCCAATCATATAAACCTCCATCACCTTTTTGGTATGTAGAAGCTAATTCAGCACAAATTAAAGCTCCTGGTACGAAATATATAAATGAGAATAATAACCACATAGGTATTGCACCTAATCCTAAACCGAAGCTTGATGCTGTCGACTTAGCTATCCATCTTATACCATATAAAGCTGATACATTCATAAATACCAAACTCCACAGGCCTATTTTTTTCTTTTCCATCCTATTATAATTTCCCCTCTCTTTATTAATTAAAAATTGATTTCATAACTGTTAAAATAACTTTAACTTAAAAAATACTTCAATTTAACCTATAAAATACTTTAAATAAAAATATTTATACTTCAAATTTAGATATTTTGAAATCAAAATTTACTAAAAGTGATAAATTTTGAAAGTTCCATCACTTTCTCTTTAATGATACTAAATTTTTAAAATTGTTTCAATATTATTTTAATATAAAAATTTTTTTATTAATTTTCATAATTATATAACTATCTCAAAT
>NZ_JAGWCS010000141.1:0-9399 GCF_020657705.1 Clostridioides sp. ZZV15-6598
GTAAAAAAGGTTCACTATAGTATATCATTTCCATAGTAAACCTTTAAAACTTAATTAAATTCTAATAAAAAAGATATATTATCTAGGTTCAATTATAAGTTTGATAGCAGTTTTCTTATCACCTTCGATTTCTATATCAGTAAATGCGGGAATACACACTAAGTCCATTCCACTAGGTGCAACAAATCCTCTTGCTATTGCAATTGATTTTATTGCTTGATTTAGAGCTCCAGCTCCTATAGCTTGTATTTCTGCAATACCTCGTTCTCTCAGTACTCCAGCCAAAGCTCCAGCTACAGAATTAGGATTAGATTTTGATGAAACTTTTAGTACTTCCATTTCAACATCTCCTTGTTAATTTGTTAAAGTATCCATTACCTAAAGTACTAAATCACAATTGCCATTTACTAATTACAATCATCATTTAAAGTATACTTTTATAAAAATATACTTCTATAATAGATTTAAGAAAACCTTTATTTTTCAAAACCATTTTATAATGAAAAATCTACAAATTTCTTTATATTCTATAAGCATTTTCCAATATTTCTAAATTTATTATACCTTTGAGACATTATTTCTTGTTTAGGCATATCTTTATAATGATTTAATCGTTCCAAAATATAAGACTTCATTTCTTTTGAAACAGCTTCTACATCTTTTTGTGCACCGCCAAGAGGTTCTTTTATAATCTTATCTATTATTTTTAAATCATATAAGTCATTACTTGTAAGTTTCATAACATCACAAGCTTCTTTTGCTTTAGATGAATCTTTAAATAAGATACTAGAAAGACCTTCAGGTGAAATTACAGAGTAAACTGAGTGTTCTAACATACACACATCATTGCCTACTCCAATTCCTAAAGCTCCTCCACTACCACCTTCACCAATTACAAAGGTGATTACTGGAACAGAAAGTTTACTCATTTCAAGTAAGTTTCTTGCAATAGCTTCTCCTTGTCCTCTTTCTTCTGCCTCTAGGCCACAAAATGCTCCTGATGTATCAATAAATGTCAATATCGGTCTGTCAAATTTTTCAGCTTGCTTCATAAGTCTTAACGCTTTTCTATATCCTTCTGGATGAGGCATGCCAAAGTTTCTTTTTATATTTTCTTTAGTATCTCTTCCCTTTTGGTGACCAACTATAGTAACATTGAATTTTCCTATTTGCCCTATTCCTCCAACTATAGAAGGGTCATCTTTATAAAGCCTATCTCCATGAAGCTCTAAAAAATTAGAACAAATATGTTCTATGTATTCCAAAGTTGTAGGTCTTTTTATATCTCTACTTAACACTACCTTTTCATATGGAGATAGATGTGAAAAGGCATCTTCTTTAAGTTTTGCTAATTTTTCACTAAGTGAATTTATTTTATCACTTAAATCTATATTATTTGCCTCAGAAATAGCTATTAATTGTTTAATATCATTTTCTAAGACTTTTATTTTATCATTATTATTTTCAATCAAAACAGTTCCTCCTTTATGCCCTATTTCTTGTGCATAGCAAGAATTTGATACAATACTTCCTTCATTTTTCTTCTATCTACTATCATGTCAATAAAACCTTTTTCAAGTAAAAACTCAGAAGTTTGAAATCCTTCAGGAAGTTTTTGATTTATTGTTTGTTCTATTACTCTTGGACCTGCAAAACCGATTAATGTATTTGGTTCGGAAATTATAATATCTCCAAGCATAGCAAAACTAGCAGTTACTCCTCCAGTGGTAGGATCAGTTAAGACTGATATATATGGTAATGACTTTTCTTCAAGCTTAACAAGTGCCTGAGAGGTCTTTGCCATTTGCATAAGAGATACCATACCTTCTTGCATTCTAGCTCCTCCTGAAGCAGAACAAATAATTATAGGTAAATTGTTTTCAGCAGCATATTCTATTGAGTAAGTTATTTTTTCTCCAACAATAGAGCCCATGCTTCCCATCATAAAATCAGGATTCATTACACAAATAACTGTTTTAATTCCGTTTAATCTTCCATAACCTGTTACAACAGCTTCTGACTCATTCGTTTTTTCTTTATAAGAGTCTACTTTTTCTTTATATTTAGGAAAGTTTAATGGATTTTGAAATTCTATATCAGAATTAAATTCCATAAAAGTTCCTTTATCAATCAATAAATTTATTCTATTTCGTACTCTTAAACCATAATGTCTTGAGCATTTTGGACATACAAATGAATTTTCTTCTATGTCTTTTCTAAATACATGACTATCGCATCCTTTGCAATAAGTCCAAAATTTATCATCTACACTATTCTTTTTAAAGTTGTCATCTAAAGAAATCGTAACATATTTAGATTCTTTTGATGATAAAAATTTTTTTATCATAATCTATTTACTCCTTATAATGTAGCAAATTCTTTCTTCATAAAGACATCTTCTATAAATTTGGTATGATGAGTATCTTTTCTAAACTCTTCACTTGTTACAAGTGCCTTTTGGAATTCTACATTTGTATTAATACCTTCTACAATAATTTCATCTAGAGCTCTATAAATTCTATTTATACATTCTTCTCTAGTCTCAGCCCAACATATTAATTTACCTATCATAGAATCATATAAAGGTGGTATAGTATATCCTGTATATACAAAAGTATCAAATCTAACACCAAAACCTCCAGGTAAATTTAATGACTCTATCTTACCTGGTGATGGAGCAAAATTATTTGATGAATCTTCAGCATTTATTCTACACTCAATAGCATGACCTCTAAAAATAACATCTTCTTGTTTAAAAGGTATTTCTTCTCCATTAGCTATAGATATTTGAAGTTTTATAAGGTCAAGATTTGTTACCATCTCTGTAACTGGATGTTCAACTTGTATTCTTGTATTCATCTCTATAAAATAAAAGTTTTTATCTTTATCAACTATAAATTCAATAGTACCAGCACCAATATAACCTACACCTTTTACTATATCCACTGCAATTTTATGAAGATTTATTCTTTCTTCATCTGAAAGGTATGGACTTAAAGACTCTTCTATTACTTTTTGATTTCTTCTTTGCATAGAACAATCTCTATCACCTAAATGTATTGCATTTGAATGTTTATCACCAAATACTTGTACCTCTATATGTCTAGGATTTTCTATGAATTTTTCCATATATAAATCGCTATTAGAAAATGCTGCTAGAGCTTCTGAACTTGCCATATCAAAATTTGAAAAAAGCTCTTCTTCCTTTCTAACGATTCTCATACCTTTACCACCGCCTCCACTTGAGGCTTTTATCATAACAGGATAGCCAATTTCTCTTGCAACTTCTAAAGCTTCTTCCTTAGTTTTTAAAACAGATTCTGAACCAGGAACAACAGGGATATTTAATTCCATCATAGTTTCTCTTGCTCTAGATTTATCTCCCATCAAAATCATTTGTTCTCTTGTTGGACCTATAAAAATAATATTATTCTCTTCACATTGTTTTGCAAATTCAGGGTTTTCTGATAAAAAGCCAAAACCTGGATGAATAGCATCACATTTTAATTTAAGAGCAAGGTATATAATATTTTCTATGTTATTATAACTCTTGCTTATATTGTTTGGCCCTATGCAAATAGATTCATCAGCTATATATCTATGAAAACAATCTTTATCTATTTCAGAATAGATAGCGACAGTTTTTATGCCTAGTTCTTTACACGTTCTGATGATTCTAACTGCTATATCGCCTCTATTTGCAACTAGTATTTTTTTTATCAACTTAAATACCTCCTACTACAATGGTTTTATCTTAAATAAAGGTTGATTATATTCTACTAGTTCTTCATTATCAACTAATACTTCAATTATTTCACCTTTAATTTCACTTGTTATTTCGTTCATAAGCTTCATTGCTTCTAATATACATAAAGTGTCACCTTCTTCAACTACATCGCCAACCTTGACAAAACTTTCTGCATCTGGACTTGGAGAATCATAGAATGTTCCCATCAAAGGAGCTACTACTATTGATAAATTCTCATTAGATACTACAGGTGTCTCGTTTACAAATGGCTTTTCTAAAGAAAGATCTACTACTGATTCTTGTTGTACACTTAAAACAGGTGAACTTGTAACTTCAGCTTTTTTAGATGCTTCTAATTTAAAATCGCTACTTTCAAGCTTTACATATTCTAAGTTAGTTGAGTCTATGACCTTTAATAATTCCTTAATTTCATTGATGTTCATGTTGTTACCCCCTTGTATTATTACCTGGTGCTAATATTATATCATAAAAAGCAAATTTATAAAAGAAAAAGTGCTGACTATAGAATCAACACATCCAGATATATTTTAATTTTAAATTAACAACCAGTAAATTCTTTTGTTTTAATTTTCCATTATTAATATAAATTATAAGTATAAAATGAATAAAATTCAATATATTTTGCAAAATACAATAAAATACAAATTAATACCTCGGGGATTTTTAAGACAAATACCAAAATTATGCAATTTAGACTTCGCTTTCTTTCATATTAGTATCATTTTCATTGTTTTTATGTAGTATATCTTTTAATTTAGTGATTAAAATACTACTATATAAGTTAAAAGTCATTAAAATTGCAGGAATTATAAAATAAAATCTAGCACCAATAAATCCAAAAACTACTGTAACAAGTATTAATCTTTTATTTAAAGTAAAAAAGGGTATATTAAAAATACTTTTATCGGATGTATCTGGAGTATAAGAGCGTATAATTCCAAAAACTAAAGTTAACATACAAAGTGGAAGTAATACATAGCTTGAAATTATTCCTAAAAATCCTATACTTTTAAAGTAGTTGCTAGCACTATTTGTATAAACAAACATATATCCATTTAAATAAGCACAAATACATGATATAATACCAAAAGTTCCTCCTAAGGATTGAGTGTACCAATTAAAAAATTTAGACTCCATATACCTCGCCTCCTAAAACTGTATATATAATGATATGCATTTAAATAATGAAATATATCTTTATACACTCATGAACAAAATTTTATTAATTTTATTAATTTATATTTAAGAAATGCAAAGTATAGTGTAGTATATATTAATGTAGATAAAGTTTTATATAACTTAATTAAATTATCTTATATGGATTTAGTACAAGTTTAAAAAGTTATATTAGGGTTTTATATTTGATTAAGCTGAAAAATTTATTATAAATGAAGGGATGTTTTCGCTTTGGTAGATACATTAGAGTTTGGTCTTAAAATTTTATTTTTTATATTATCAATAATTTGGATGGGGAAAATAATGATTTTAAGAACTGATAAGCAAATAGTAATTAATCCTTTGCTTATTGGTATATCTGCGGTACTTGTGATGTTGCATACCTCACAAAGTAATATTGAGTTTTTTGGACTAGATGTTCAGTATATAAGAATATTTTTGTATATAATATATTCATTGATAATTTTAATAGGGATATGGGCTACTAATAAAAGGAATGGGATTTTTTAGATAATCTATTTTTTTATAGATATCTTAAAGGTTGCTAGTAACAAAACACTAATATTAATGTTTTGTTACTAGCAACCTTTGTTTTGATTTAATATTTAATTTAGTTTAAATCTAAAATATAATAATATAAAAATACACTTTATTTTACATTTACAGTTATTAAAACTTCTTGTGATGTATTTAAATCATCTTTGTCATTTAGTATAACTTTCACCACTGCTTGCCCTTTATTATTACCCTTAACAATCATATCTTTACATGAAAGTATACTCTTATCACTTACAGATACCACAAAGTTTAAATCTTTTGGAAGGTTATTAGTTACTTCCCAATATTTGTAATAACTATCAATTTTCTTTGTAACTATTTTTCTCAAATCAATACTCTCACCTTTTGCTATATCAATATTATGATATTTAGAATCTAGTTTATATTGATTATCTTTTGTATCAATAAAATTCAAATCACAATTTACATCTACACCATTATTAGAAAGAGAATTAACTGTATTATCATTAATTAAATAATTATTTGCAAGATTAATTGAGTCAATATCTTTTAGACCTAGTATTTCTCTAGGAAGTTCCTTTATGTTATTGTTCCAAAAAATAAAACTGTCTATATTTTCAAGATATGATATACCTTTTAAATTTGAAATATTTTCACCAGTTGCATAAAATTCTCCATCCAAAGCTTTTATATTACTTATAGTCATTTCATCTGGATTTACATATCGTTTTACAACTGCTCTCAGGTTAGCATCAGGAAAAATATCTTTAAGTTGGTTTTCACTTAAAATCTTATCGTTTGAATTTATTGGATTTAAAGCCGTCGCAGAAATAAGAAATGGTATTAAATTAGCTAAATTCATAGCACCCTCCCACATAAAACAAAATTTTTTACATAGTAAATTAATTTCTATGAGAGGGCTCTGTTTCCTTGTTATATATGTCTACTTTCGTACACTTTATTAATATAAATTAGCATAAATTTCTACTATTAAACTTATAAACATATTACTAGTTACGTTTTTTAGCTTCACATCTAAATATTCGCATTCCTTGTGACATAAATTTATCCTCATACTCTGTCGTAACATTATTTTTATACTCACTACTGCTTAAATCAAGAGAAATATTCTTTAAGAGCCAATTATTTGCAGCAATTTCATTTAAACTAAACTCGAATAATTTTTCATTATCTGTTTTGAAATGAATTTCTCCATTATCTTCTAAAATATTATTATACATCTCTAAAAATCCAGAATGAGTAAGTCTTCTTTTACTCCATCTATTTTTTGGCCATGGGTCACAAAAATTTATATAAATTCTAGATAATTCTTTAGATTCAAAGTAATTTAAAATATCACTTACATCCGCCCATAAAAATAATATATTATTTAAATTAGAAGCATCAGCTTTTTCAACAGCCTTTAAAAGTACTTCTTCCTTTAATTCCATAGCAATATAGTTTATATCAGGATTTTGTTTGGCTAAGGTTGTAATAAATTGACCTTTTCCAGTTCCAAATTCCACATGTATTGGATTATCATTTCCAAACTTTGTACTCCATTTACCCTTTAATTTGTCTATATCTTCCCTTAAGACATATTCTGTATAACTTAAAAGTTTTTCATCTGCACCTTTTTTTCGTCTTCTTCTCACAATAAATTCTCCTTAAATATAAAAATTAGTAAAATACATTTTTTATTGATTAAAAACATCAAAAATGATTTATATCTTCTCATAAGTCTTAATAATAAAACTTCGAAACTCTTGCATATCAAGCCTTAACATCATTTCTGTTTAAATCATGACATATATCTTCATACTCTCTTTCATAAGTGCACTATTTAAAAAAACCTCACGTATAAATGGCAAAACTCAGATGAAGACACCTTGAAAGACTTGTTATTGAGTAAGGGTATTATACTACAATTCAGCAAGGTAAACAAGGATAAGTCATATAAAATTAACAGAACATTATTCTTATAATTTTGACAAGAATAAGTAAAACATATAAAATATAAAGAGAACATTATTCTGTTTAATAAATAGATTTATAATATGTAAGACTATGTGAATCTAACAAAGTGTATTTGAACAGTAGAAAAAAAGAAATAGAGGTGAAATTGTGAGAGAGAAGCAATACATTGTGACTGAAAGAGTGCATTTGATGTGTCCAAATATGCATTTTGGAATTAAATCGAGAATCAAAGCAAGTTATGAGTTCATCAAAATCGAAAATACAATGAAGTTACTTATGAATGCACATCCATTTCTAAGAAGTCTCATAGCAATCGAAAAAACAACAGAAAAGCTTTATTATGAGTTTTATGACGAAATACAGATACCTATTCTAGAAAAAGAACGTGCTGATTTGTGGAGTAAGGATTATCAAGAGCTTACAGTAAATGGATGGGATGTATTTAATGAGAGCTTATTAAAAGTTGTTGTTTATCCTTTGGAAGAAGATTTTGAGGTTTTGTTTATCGCCCATCACTTGTTGGGGGATGGAAGAGCAATAATTGGACTTGTATGTGAATTCGCAGATAGTTATGTAATAGGTAAAAAGCCTGCTTATGTAAACGAACAGTTAATCTGTTCTATTCATGATTTTCCAAATGGTAGTGATTTATCGTTTATAAGCAGGTTCATCATAAACAGTACCAACCGCAAGTGGGTAAAAGAAAATCATAAGGTAAGTTATTCTGAATATCGTGATTTTGAAAGACAGTTTATGTTTGAGAACGCTACAAGTTATTTGGAAGAAACAGTGGAAACAGAGAGAGTTGATAAATTACTTGCACTTTGCAGGAAAAATAAGATTTCTCTAAATGATTATATTGTGGCTGAAATGATGTGTCGTGAGCAAATTAATAAAATAGTAATTGCTGCTGATATTCGAAAATATTTGAACTGCTATCAGGAAGGTGCTCTTGGAAATTATGCAACAGCAGTAAGAATAGTAAGCAATTCAAAATCTGACAATGTTATAGAAAGAGCAAAGGATGTGTCAAAGCAAATTAAACGCCACTTAAATGACAATCATAAAATGATGATGGTTCTCTCCTGCTATCTTCGTATGTCTCCAAAACTGATAGATGCTATTGCCATTTCTACAATAGGTAACTTTCAAAGTAAATCTGGTAAATTTCTAGGAACAGTTATATTTGGTTATGAAAAAAGAAATGGGTATAGTGTTACTAATTTAGGAAATGTAAATAATCTCAATATAGTTGAGGCTATGTTTATTCCACCCGCATCTCCTGCGAATAAAAAAACAATGGGAGTATTGTCAGTTAATGGACTCATGAAAAAGTGTACAGTTAATTACAAGATGGAATAAAGTAAAAAGAACTCTCTTTTATAGAAATAATTTTCTACAAAAGAGAGTTCTCAACTTACTAAAAAATCAATTTTAGTGACACCCTGAACAACCAGAGCATCCTCCTCCACCTTGATCTTTCATATTTTCTGGAATTACTCTAAATCCAAATCCTGTATCTTCTATAATTATATCTCCATATTGACTGTATTCATCAGAGCTCATTACAAATTGTAATTCTCCAACTTCATAAGTTAAGTCATCTTCTTTTTTCTCATCTAAAGCTAATCCAAAAGAAGGACCTCCACAACCAACACCTGCAAAGTATACTCTTACATTGTTAGGTTTATCTTGATTGTCTTTTAGGATACTTTTTAAAGTATCAATAGCTGTTTCTGGTAAAGTAATTTTCATCAAATCATTCCCTTTCAAGTATTTTATTAAAACAATATCTATTATATACCCATACAACGTATATAATCAATTAGTTTTTGTATATTTTGCCAAAACTTATATCAATTATTACTTAAACCTTTTAAATATTTCACTGTCTTAAATAAATACCCTGATAATATGTTTAGTAAACAGCAAATAAAATAATTCACATAGAATATAAT
>NZ_JAGWCS010000142.1:0-9366 GCF_020657705.1 Clostridioides sp. ZZV15-6598
TTGTAAAACTTACAAATATATGTAAAATATTTAGGAGTGATGAAAATGTTAAATGGGATAATAAAGCTTTTTTATTCTGAAATTGTAAAAACAAAGATTAATAACTTAGATTCAAGTGGATATTCATTAAGAGATGAATGTAAAGAAATCAGAAATATAACTTTAAAGATAGATAGTGTATTCTTTAAACTTTTAAAGTTAGTTTTTGGTTCAATACTGCTTATTGTAGCATTTAATCTAAATTGGATATTAGGTGTAGGAGTATTTCTAGTTGGAGTGGTGTACATTCTTTACAAGAGAAATATGGAAGAACAAGTGAAAGAACATATAAACAATGTAAAAAATAATATCGACATCTCTAAGATAACTTTTATGGATGAAAAGGGAAGAACAGGTCTAAATGCATTGATTACATTACTTCTTATAGGAATATTGACAGGATTTAACTGGATATTAGTTCTTAGTTTTGTCGTTGTTTTTGTTTTTACTATAAAGAATGTATGTTAAAATACTAATAAATAGTTTAATATATAGGGGGAGAAATTGAGTATGACTAATGGCAATTATAAAATGAAGAATTTAGTGGAAATATCTGCTATGGTGACTGAATCTACAGATTTTTTTAATATAAAAGATAAAATAATAGAAAAAATGTTAGAGGTTGTTCACCCTACAAAGGCATGTGTAAATCTATTTTATAAAAATGATTCTAAATATGCCTATTTAGTATGTTCACAAACCTTAGAATATGTACCTCAAATTTTTCCAATTAATAGTCTTAAAGGCGCAAAAATTGATTTTGACACATATCCAGAATATATCCATGAAGCTGTAAATGAGAAAAAGATAATATATGTGAAAAATGTATTTGAAGATTCTAGAGCAGAAGGGGAAAGAGATTTAGCAAAATCTGAAGGTTACATTGGTAGAATAGTTTTTCCTTTTATCATAAATAATGAAGTAGTTGGATTTATGACTTGCTTTTTGACAGAAGAAGATTTTCTAACAGAACAAGATATAGACTTTATATCTTCTGTTGCATCTCTCTTAAGTTTATCAATAGAAATAACTAATAAAAATAATAATGTACAAATTTTGATTGATAAATTAAGAGGTTCAATAAGTGCTATAAATGAAGCTACTAAAAAATTATATCTCAATAAAAGTATAGATGGATTTTTAGAAAACTTAAGTAAACAGGCGTGTAACATTACTAATAGTAAAGAAGCTTTGATAGTTATAACAGGTCATGATAATAAAGATAAGATATTTAGCTGTTATAATACGGAGCATAAAAAGAAAACAAATTTATATCCTATGTTGGACAAGTTTGTGAATAAAGAATCCTTAGGAGGATATTTAAATAATTTAAAACCATGTGCACAAAAAGGGATAAACTTGGAAAGTTATATATATTACAAACTCCAAGATAAAAATGAGACTATAGGATGCATTGTTTGTGCAAACAGTAAAAACTATACTAGTGATGATTTAAGTATCCTTAGTATATTATCTAAACAGGTTTTAGTTGGTATGCAGTTATATGAGCACAATGAAAAAGAAGTAAAGCACAAGGTTCTTGAGAATGAGTTAAATATATTAAATAAACAGCAACAACTTATTATGGACAAAGGTAAAATGGATTGTAATGATGAAAAAGAACTTTATTTTTATCATAAACCGGCAAGAGTAGTAGGTGGAGATTTTTACTATGCTACAAAGGTAGATGCTGAACACATAGTTTATATTGTTGCTGATGTAATGGGTCATGGAATGGTTTCAAATTATGTTGTTGCCATGATAAAAGGTGCTTTTAAAGTGCTATGTAATCAGTATAAGACACCACAAGAAATAATGACAAATTTAAACAGTATGTTATATGATGAATTTGATAAGATGGGAGTATTTACAACTTGTTTGATAGGGCTTATAGATACTAAAGAAAATATGATTACAGTATCTAATGCAGGACACTATAGCCCTGTACTTGTAAAAAAAGATGGAACAATAGAAACTAACTTAAATTGTAAAAAGGGAATACCTATTGGGGTAATGGAAGATGCAACATATGAAAATAATACTCTTTCAATGGAAGATTATGCAATGGTATGTATGTATACTGATGGAATTTTAGAAATAAAAAATACATCAAAAGAAGAATATGGTATAGAGAGATTAGAAAACTTTTTAAAAGAAAATTTTAGATTAAATCATCAGATGATAGTAGAAAATCTAAAATTAGATTTAAGAAACTTTTCATCAAAAGATAATTATGATGATGATATTTTAATCGTTATGTTAAAGGATAGGTAGATTGATTATGGCTTTAAATAATAAAATAGAACTTGAAAGTCCAGAAATTATAATAATAAATGGAAGTCCAAGAAATAATAAAAATTGTAGCTTTATAGCAAATGAAATAAAACTTAAATTGGAGGAGAGTGGACTTAGCAGTAGAATATTCAATATATATGATATGGATATTGAATATTGTACAGCATGTGGATTTTGTGAAAAAACAGGATATTGCAAATTTAATGATGATATGAAACCACTATACAAAATGTTTGATGAATCAAAAGGGACTATAGTAATAAGTCCTGTACATTTTGATTCAATATCAGCTAAAGTAAAAACTGTTGTTGATAGAACTCAAGCTATCTATGCAAGTAAGTATATATTAAATAAGCCTTCAATTGATAGGAGTAAAAAGCGTATAGGAATGTATATTGCAGTAGGAGGTAGTAAACCTTATAATTCACAGTTTAAAGGTGGGCAAATAGTCATGGACTTTTTCTTTAAGAGTATAAATACTAAACTTTTACACAATATATATTTAAACAATACAGATAATATACCTTATACAGATAATCAAGAGTTTAAAGACACTCTGTATAAGAGTTTAAAAGCATATATTGATTCAATATAATTTGATTTTGTAAGTAATATTATGTATAATTGTATTGCAATAATTTAAAAATAATTAAAGGAGGGAATTTCAATGAAATTACCAATAGCATTATCTAATAAACATGTTCATTTGAGTCAAGCTGATATAGACGTATTATTTGGAGCAGGTCATGAATTAACTAAATTTAAACCACTATCTCAACCAGGACAATTTGCCTGTGAGGAAAAAGTAGATTTAGTCGGTCCAAAGGGAACTCTAAAAGGAGTTAGAGTTTTAGGACCAGCTAGAGCTCAAACTCAAGTTGAGATTTCTTTAGCAGATGGCTTCCCATTAGGAGTAAAAGCTCCAATAAAAGAATCTGGTGACATAGCTGGAACTCCTGGTGTTAAATTAGTAGGACCAGCTGGAGAAGTTGAAATGAAAGAAGGAGTTATAGTTGCTTCTAGACATATACATATGAGCAATGAAGACGCTGCTAAATTTGGTGTAACTGATAAACAAATAGTAAAAGTTAAAACATCTGGACCAAGAGCGTTAGTATTTGAAAATGTATTAGTAAGAGCTAGTGATAGCTTTAATTTAGAAATGCATGTTGATATGGAAGAAGGAAATGCAGCAGGCGTTAAAAATGGAGATTTAGTAGAATTAATAGTTGAGTAATTTTATATATGAGATTTATGCTAGTGAATATTTTATTTACTAGCATATTTTTTAAATGTAATAAATTTCTATATTATAAATTTAATCTATTAGATTAATTTATAATATAAAGGGGTATTATGAAAATTATAATAAAAACTTACAAAAATATGATATAATATGGTAAAATTAGATATATAAAATTTATATATGATAAAGAAGTCTCTTTTACTCCTAATACCAATATATGCAAATAGATAAAAAAGTTTGAAAAATCTAACTTAATTTATTATATATTGTATACAAAATTATGAAAAAAACTTAACATATTTAATTTTAAAAAAAATCTACTTAAATATGTAATTAATTTACAATTTTCAAAGGAATTTTATCTAATCTGTAGTATTATATTAGAAGATAGAGTATTTGCGCGACTATGTGTGTTTATATTTTTGTTGTGTAAATTATATGTAAATATAAAAAAATAGACTTGTTATAAACAAGTACAATTGTAGCTATCAAGGAGGATACATATTATGGCTAAGTTTATGAAAACACTTGATGGGAATACAGCTGCAGCTCACGTTGCCTATGCATTTACAGATGTAGCAGCTATATACCCAATCACACCATCTTCAACTATGGCTGAAGTAGTTGATGAATGGGCGTCACAAGGAAGAAAAAATGTATTTGGACAAAAAGTTAATGTTGTTGAAATGCAATCAGAAGCAGGAGCAGCAGGAGCATTCCATGGTTCTTTACAAGGTGGAGCTTTAACTTCTACTTTTACAGCATCTCAAGGTTTATTATTAATGATACCTAACATGTATAAAGTTGCAGGGGAGTTATTACCAGGAGTATTCCATGTAAGTGCTCGTGCTTTAGCATCTCAAGCTTTATCAATATTTGGGGATCATCAAGACGTTATGGCTGCTAGACAAACTGGATGTGTATTATTAGCTTCTGGTTCAGTTCAAGAAGTAGCTGATATAGCACCTGTTGCACATTTAGCTGCAATAGAAGGTAAATTACCATTTATACATTTCTTTGATGGATTCAGAACTTCACATGAAATCCAAAAAGTGGAATTATTAGAAAATGAAGATTATGCAAGTTTATTAAACTTTGAAGCAGTTCAAGCATTTAGAGATAATGCTTTATCTCCAAATCACCCAGTTACTCGTGGTACTGCTCAAAACCCAGATATATACTTCCAAACTAGAGAAGCTTCTAACAAATACTATCAAAATATAGTAGGTATAGTTGAAAAATACATGGAAAAAATGAGTGATTTAACAGGTAGAAAACATAGTTTATTTGATTACTATGGAGCAGAAGATGCTAAATCTATATTAATTGCTATGGGTTCTGTAACAGAAACAATAGAAGAAACTATAGATTACTTAAATGCTAAGGGAGAAAAATATGGTTTAGTTAAAGTTCATTTATATAGACCATTCTCAATGAAACATTTCTTAGATGCTGTGCCATCTACTGTTGAAAGAATATGTGTACTTGATAGAACTAAAGAGCCAGGTTCAACTGGTGAACCATTATACTTAGATGTACGTGATGTATTCTATGGAAAAGAAAATGCTCCTATGATAATAGGTGGAAGATACGGATTAGGTTCAAAAGACACTACTCCTTCAGATATAAAAACTGTTTTTGATAACTTAGTTTCAGAACAACCTAAGAATGGATTTACAGTAGGCATAGTTGATGATGTAACTAATACTTCTTTAGCTCCATCTGAATCAATTAAAATAGCTTCTAAAGGAACTATAAGATGTAAGTTCTGGGGATTAGGTTCTGACGGTACTGTTGGAGCTAACAAACAAGCTATAAAAATAATCGGTGACCACACTGAAAAATATGCTCAAGCTTACTTTGATTATGACTCTAAAAAATCTGGTGGTATAACTATGTCTCACTTAAGATTTGGTGATACTCCAATAAGAGCTACTTATTTAATAGATGAGGCTGACTATATTGCCTGTCATAAACAATCATATGTTTATCAATATGATTTATTAAAAGGTCTTAAAAAAGGTGGTACATTTGTACTTAACACTATATGGGACCAAGCAGGAATTGAAGAAAACTTACCAGCTCATATGAAACAATATATAGCTAAAAATGATATAAAATTCTATACAGTTAATGCTGTTAAACTAGGACAAGAAATAGGTCTTGGAAATAGAATAAACATGATAATGCAATCTGCATTCTTTAAATTAGCTGAAATAATACCAGAAGAAGATGCTGTTAAATACTTAAAAGATTCTATAGTTAAAGCTTATGGTAAAAAAGGTGAAAAGATAGTTAACATGAACTATGCTGCTGTTGATGCAGGAATAAATGCTTTAGTTAAAGTTGAAGTTCCAGCTTCTTGGGTAAATGCTGTTGATGCAGATAAAGAAGAAGTTAAAGAACCAGAATTTATAAGAAATATATTAAGACCAATGACTGCACAAGAAGGTAATAACTTACCAGTAAGTACATTTAATGGTATAGAAGATGGAACATTCCCTTGTGGTACTTCAGCTTATGAAAAACGTGGTATAGCTGTTGATGTTCCTGAATGGGTAATGGATAACTGTATCCAATGTAACCAATGTTCTTTTATATGTCCTCATGCATGTATAAGACCAGTTTTAGTTACAGAAGAAGAATTAGCTAATGCTCCAAAAGGATTTGAAGCTAAAAAAGCATTAGGTAAAGGATTAGAAGGATTAAAATATAGAATCCAAGTTAGTCCACTAGATTGTACAGGATGTGGAAACTGTGCTGACATATGTCCAGCTAAAGAAAAAGCTTTAGTTATGAAACCAATAGATACTCAACTTGATACAGAGTTAGATAACTGGGCATTTGCAGTAAATCCTGAAGAGGTAGCTCCAAAAGTTGATGTTATGCCTGCAAACACTGTTAAAGGAAGTCAATTTAGACAACCATTAATGGAATTCTCAGGAGCATGTGCTGGATGTGGAGAAACTGCATACATCAAACTAGTTACACAATTATATGGAGATAGAATGATGATATCTAATGCTACTGGATGTTCTTCTATATGGGGAGCTTCTGCACCTTCAACTCCTTATACTTGTAACCATGAAGGCAAAGGTCCATCTTGGGCAAACTCTTTATTTGAAGACAATGCTGAATACGGATTTGGTATGTACACAGCTGTTAAACAAATAAGAGGAAAAATAGTAGATGCTATGACAGAATTAGTTTCTATGGATATCTGTGAAGATGCTAAAGCAGTATTTACAGAATGGTTAGATACTAGAAATGATGGAGAAGCATCTAAAGTAGCAAGTGCTAAAGTTGTTGAATTATTAGAAAAACCAGCTTGTGATTGCACAGATGAAAAAGCTAAAGAATTAGTAAAAGCTATAAGAGATAGAAAAGATTATCTAGTTAAGAGATCTCAATGGATACTAGGTGGAGACGGTTGGGCATATGACATCGGTTACGGTGGATTAGACCATGTTCTTGCATCTGGTGAAAATGTAAATGTACTTGTATTTGATACAGAAGTATATTCAAATACAGGAGGTCAAGCTTCTAAAGCTACTCCAGCTGCTGCTATGGCTAAATTTGCTGCAGCAGGTAAGCAATCTAGAAAGAAAGACCTAGGTATGATGGCTATGACTTACGGAAACGTATATGTAGCTCAAGTTGCTATGGGTGCTGATAAAAACCAATTTATCAAAGCTGTTCTAGAAGCTGAAAAACATGATGGACCATCTTTAATAATAGCTTACGCTCCATGTATAAACCATGGATTAAAAGAAGGTATGGGAAGAACTGTGGCTAACGAAGCACAAGCTGTTGCTTGCGGATACTGGCATTTATACAGATTCAATCCAGAAGTAAAAGCTGAAGGTAAAAACCCATTCACTTTAGATTCTAAGGAACCAACTACAAGCTTCAGAGATTTCATACTTGCACAAGTAAGATACTCTGCTATAGCTAAACAATTCCCAGAAGAAGCTGATGGATTATTTGCAAAAGCTGAAGCTGATGCTAAAGAAAGATACGAAGGATACAAAAAATTAGCTGAATAATAATTAGAATATTATAATGCTTATTTAAGATATAATTTGATAACAATTAGGGATACTATTAAAAAATAGTATCCCTTTTTTATTTATATTAAACTGTAAGAATTAAGATTTTGTTTTTGTATATTGTCCATGTTTTTTTAGGAGTATTTTAGGAAGAAACATACCTGTTTTGTTACGATAAATAATATAATTGTTTCCAAATTCATTTATCATGTCTTTTTCTTCTTTTTTTGCTAATCTATAATATACAATTACTAGTATAGGCCACATAATTAAAAGAGGTATTGTCGCCCATTCAAATATCATTCCAAGTGTTATTAGTAAGAATCCTGTATATTGTGGATGTCTTACATAATGATAAATTCCTGTTGTTACTAACTTTCCTTTTCCATCTTTATACTTCCAATATTTTTTGTATATTGTTCTCCAACCTAAAACTACTAGTAAAGCACCAATAATGTTTAAAATTATACATATATACATTCCAAAATGACCAATGTATTGATTTAGTGTATGTCCCCACAATACACCATCTGGTAGTTGTTTGCCAAAAAACCATGCTAAAAAATACATACTCATTGGTATACCAAACATTTCAAGCGCGTAAGCTATTATAAATGCTAGATAGGCTGTAGTGGGCTTTCTTTGGCTTTTTTTATAGAAAGGTAGAAACAATAAAAAGATTCCATAAATCAATATCCAGATAATTACACCAATCCAATTACCATAGTGCGAAAGTGCTGTTTCGTTCATAAAATTATCCTCCCAAATTTAAACAATTTTTAATGTAAATGTATCTTAGACAACTAAGTAGATTTCAACTATGTAATTATAAAAAAGATATTGTCATAAATAAAAATTATTTAAAAATATTTTTCGACCAGTGGTCGAGTTTTTTCTATTGTATCATATTTTCGACCGGTGGTCAACTTTTTGATACTGTGTTATAATACAAAATAAGGATGGTGAGTATATGGACAAAAAAGAGTTGATTTTAAATGCCATGCAAGAATTATTAAGAGAAGAAAAAGGAGCAACTTGTTCAGTTAGTGATATTGCAAGAAGAGCAGGTATTGGAAAAGGAAGTATATATTATTATTTTAAATCTAAGGATGAAATATTTGACGCAGTAGTTGAACGAACTTATAGCCAGATTATAGGCAAATGCAAAGTTATTGTAGAGAAAAGTCAATTGGATTCAATTTCAAAACTGATGCTATTATTTCAAAGTTATATAACATCAACAGTTGAATCTTCAATTGATGAATATCTTCACCAACAATTTAATGCTTCAATCCATCAAAAATCTCTTGCAGAAATACTTACTTCACTTTCTCCTATTGTTGCAGAAATATTTCAACAAGGAGTGGAAGAAGGCATATTTAAATGTGAATATACTTTAGAAGTATCAGAGATAATTTTATCTGTTTTTACTTTTTTACTTGACCCAGGTATTTTTTCTTGGAATAAAGAGGAGAAAAAACGCAAATTAGAAGCATTAAGTTTGATTTTAGAAAGAAGTCTAATGGCACCGAAAGGAAGTTTTGATTTTTTTATAAGGGATTTTTAAGTTATTTAATTATTAAATAATATTTATAATATAGGAATTTATATTTTATATTTAAATATAAGTATTCATTTTTGTAATTTAGCTTTGAACTGATAATTTTAAAAGAATCTATATTTAGTATAAAAATAGTATAAAAAATATATTAAATATAAAATACTATATTATAGTAT
>NZ_JAGWCS010000143.1:0-9301 GCF_020657705.1 Clostridioides sp. ZZV15-6598
GAACACAGAAGTTAAGCTCTCTAGCGCTGATGGTACTTGGTGGGAAACTGCCTGGGAGAGTAGGACGTAGCCACGTAGTCTTTTTTTATTGTTTACAATAAAACATAAAATTAAACAGAATATAAACTCTGTATTGATTTATACTAAGATAAAATATAGAATTATATAATATAGATAAAAAGTTTTGATTTAGAAAGAAGGTGTAATATGAATTCTAATGAAAGAAGAAACAAGTTAATAGATATTTTAAAGGAATCTAAGCATCCTGTAAAAGGTGGAATGCTAGCGGAGCTATTAAATGTAAGCAGACAAGTAATAGTACAAGATATAGCGCTTATAAGAGCTAAAGGCTTCGAAATAATAGCAACACCTCAAGGATATATAATATATAATCAACCATACTTTTCCAGACAAATAAAATGTAAAAATCATAAAAATCCCCAAGAAATTTATGAGGAACTAAGGATTATTGTAGATTTGGGTGGAATTGTAAAAGATGTTATTGTAAATCATCCGACATATGGTCAAATAACTGCTGAACTTAATATTTATTCTAAAATGGATATAGATGATTTTATGAGAAAAGTTGAAACAAATGAGTTTAAACAATTATCAGTTTTAACAGAATGTAGTCATATTCATACAATTGAAGCACTCAAAGAAAAAACTATTGAAGATATAATAGAAAAATTAGATGACAGTGGAATATTATCATAAGGAGGAGTTAAATGAATTTTTTGTCATTGGCTAAGACTACTTCAACAAATAGTAATATAACTAAGAGAACTTTAGAAAATATGCTTAATAATTTCAGTGATAATATACCAAATATTATATATGCAATAACAATATTTGTAATAGGTATTTATATAGCTAAGATAGTAAGAAAGATGGTTTCTAAGTTTCTAATTAAATATGGCATGAGTAAAGGTGTAAATAATTTTATTGTATATGGTATATATATATCAATGCTATCCATCATATCATTGATAAGTTTAGGGATTATAGGAATACAAACTACATCAGTTGTAGCGGTCTTAGGAGCAGCTGGATTTAGTATAGGATTAGCATTTAAGGAAATATTATCAAATCTAGGCTCAGGCATGATTATTTTGTTTTTTAAGCCATTTAATATAGGTGATTATATTCAAGGATCAGGTGTAGAAGGTACAGTTTCTGATATACAAATATTTAGTACTGTTCTTAAAACTCCAGATAATAAAACTATAATAATACCAAATTTTCAATTGACAAGTAATAATATAATTAATTACACACATCAAAATAAAAGAAGAATAGATTTTTCGTATAATATTTCGTATGATAGCGATATAGATATGGTTAAATCTATATTAAATGAAATTTTTACAAATGAAAAAAGAATACTAGATGACCCAAAGCCAATCATAGGTTTAAACTCTATAGGCAATAATACTATGCAGATAGTTGCCAGACCTTGGGTTAAAACTGATGATTATTGGGATGTATACTTTGATATAATGGAAAAAGTTAAGAAGAAATTTGATGAAAATAAAATAGAAGTTCCATTTATTCCTGCTTCATTATTGTTTAATAACACAAGTAATTTAAACTCTTTGGATAAAAGATAATATTTTAATTAAACCCAAAAACCAAACTTAAGATAATAAATTAAAGAAAATTCTAAAAAAATTTGAATAATAGTATTGAAAGATGTTAATATATATAATATAATGATTATCAAATAAAACAATTAGTTAAAAGCATTGAAAGAAAATAGTAAAAAACAGGTTGTATTCAGAGAATGAGTGGATGGTGAGAACTCATTACAATGGTTTTTGAATCTACTCTAGAGCTTCTAGTTAAAGCTAGACGTTTACCTACGTTACAGGTCTGAGAGGATTATACATATGAGTATGATCAATTAGGGTGGCAACGCGGATAAAAGATTTTCGTCCCTTTTATAGGGTAAACGGAGGTCTTTTTTTATTTTCCAAATTTGTTTAAACTAAGAATTTGCAGTTAAAAATGTTTTACTTTAAATTGGAATTATTAATTTATATTATAAAAATTATTAGGAGGAATTAATATGTTAGATATTAAAAGAATAAGAGAAAATTTAGCTGATATTAAAAAAGCTATGGAAATAAGAGGCGAAAAAGAATTCGACCTTGATGCTGTAGTGGAATTAGATAATAAAAGAAGAGAGATACTTCAAGAAGTTGAAGTTATGAAAAATGAATTAAATGTAAATTCTAAAAAGATACCACAGTTAATAAAAGAAGGAAAAGATGTAGAAGAGGAAAAAGCAAGATTAAAAGAATTATCAGACAAGATAAAAGGTATTGATGAGAAAGTAAAAGAAGTTGAAGCAAAAATGGAATATGCATTGATGAGAATTCCAAATGTACCTCATCCAGATGTGCCACAAGGTGAAACAGATGAAGATAATGTTCAAGTAAGAACTTGGGGAGAACCTACAAAATTTGATTTTGAACATAAAGCTCACTGGGATATAGGAACTGGTTTAGGCATATTAGACTTTGAAACAGCTGGAAAAATAACTGGTTCAAGATTTACTTTATACAGAGGACTAGGTGCTAGATTAGAAAGATCTTTAATGAATTTCTTCTTAAATACTCACACAGCTAAACATGGATATACAGAAGTTTTGCCTCCATTTATGGCTAATAGAAATAGTTTTATAGGCACTGGTCAACTTCCTAAATTTGAGGAAGATATGTTTAAAATAGAAGGGCTAGAGTATTTCTTAATACCAACAGCTGAAGTACCTGTGACAAATATACATGCTAATGAAATATTAGATGCTGCAGAACTTCCAATAAAATATTGTGCATATACTCCTTGTTTTAGATCTGAAGCTGGTTCAGCAGGAAGAGACACAAGAGGTTTAGTTAGACAACATCAATTCAATAAAGTTGAATTAGTTAAATTTGTTAAACCAGAGGATTCTTATAAAGAATTAGAATCATTAACTCATGATGCTGAAACTATGTTACAAATGTTAGGTCTTCCATATAGAGTTGTAAGAATCTGTACAGGAGACTTAGGATTTACGGCTGCTTTTAAATACGATTTAGAAGTTTGGATGCCAAGTTATAATAGATATGTAGAAATATCTTCTTGTTCAAACTTTGAAGATTTCCAAGCAAGAAGAGCAGGAATAAGATTTAAAAGAGATAAAAAATCAAAAGCAGAATATGTTCATACATTAAATGGTTCTGGATTAGCTATAGGAAGATGCTTGGCTGCTATCTTAGAAAATTATCAACAAGCAGATGGTTCTGTAGTGGTTCCAGAAGAATTAAGACCTTATATGGGTGTTGATGTTATAAAATAATTATGTATTAATATTATATAAGTGATAAAATATTTTAAGATTAAAAATATACTGTAAGTAAATAGTAAATTAAAAAAAGTTATGAAATTTAATAATTTCATAACTTTTTTATGTTAATATATATGATAAAATCTTCATCATAAAAAGCTAAATATTTTCATAAATCAACATTTAATTAGATACTGAAAAATTTTTTGAGGTTAATTTAAATTAAATGTAGCTATTTATAGCAATATATTAAATAAACAAAATAAAATTAAGTTGAATTATAAAATGAATTATGATAAGATAAGTTTGTTATAAGTTTTGGGAGGAATTATGGAAAGTTCATTTTATATGAAAGAAGCATTAAAAGAAGCATATAAAGCATATAATAAGAAAGAAACACCAATAGGTGCTGTTATAGTTAAAGATAATCAGATAATAGCGAGGGCTCATAACCTTACAGAAACATTGAAAGATTCTACAGCTCATGCAGAAATTTTAGCGATAAAGCAAGCATCAGAGAAATTAGGTGGATGGAGATTGACAGATTGTGATTTATATGTTACACTAGAACCTTGCATAATGTGTAGTGGTGCAATAGTTAATTCTAGAATAAAAAAGCTTATAATAGGAACAAGACATATAAAAAATTCATATATAGAGAAACAGCATGAGTTTAAATTAGATTATTTTGATAATAATAATGTAAAAGTGGCTTTTGATGTTTTGCAAGAAGAATGCTCGATCATATTGCAAGAATTTTTTAAAGCATTGAGAAAAAGAGATTAAGGAGAGATGGTCGAGTGGTCGAAGGCGCTCGCCTGGAAAGCGAGTATATGGGTAAAACTGTATCGTGGGTTCAAATCCCACTCTCTCCGCCAGAAACAATAAATAAAAGTAATTAAATATGGTTGTAATTTTGCTGTACTAGATGGGGAGGTAGCGGTGCCCTGTAACCTGCAATCCGCTATAGCAGGATTGAATTCCATCTAAAGGCTTATTTTTTGTAGGGCCGCCCTGAATAAGTGGTGTTGATGCTTAGGTCCTGCGCAATGAAAGCTCATGAACCCCGTCAGATCCGGAAGGAAGCAGCGGTAAGTGATCACTTTTGTGTGCCGCGGGGGTGCCTAAGTTGAGCTAACTGTTTTGGTAACGCTTATGGAATTAAGTCGATAGATGGTGTACAGCATTTAATATATAAAAGACTAATCCCTTAGATAATGAGGGATTTTTTTATTAATTTTACTAAAGAGAGGTAAAAAGATGCATAAAGCATTATATAGAGCATATAGACCACAAAGATTTGATGATGTTGTTGGTCAAGAACATATTATTAAGACTTTAAAAAATCAAATATACAATGATAATATAGGACATGCCTATTTGTTTTGTGGTACAAGAGGTACTGGGAAGACATCCACTGCAAAAATTTTTTCAAGAGCAGTAAATTGTTTAAATAAATTAAATGAAGAACCTTGTAATGAGTGTGAAATATGTGAATCAATATTAAAAGATAATACAATGGATGTTGTAGAAATAGATGCAGCATCAAATAATAGTGTAGATGATATAAGAGAGCTTAGAGAAAGTGTAAAATATTCTCCAGCTAATGCTAAATATAAAGTATATATAATAGATGAGGTTCATATGTTGTCTCAAGGAGCTTTTAATGCATTGTTAAAGACATTAGAAGAACCTCCATCATATGTAATCTTTATATTAGCTACTACTGAACCTCATAAGATACCTGCAACTATTTTATCACGTTGCCAAAGATATGATTTTAAAAGAGTTACTGTTAAAGATATGACTCTTAGGATGAAAAAAATTTGTGAAGATGAAGGAATTGACATAGATGATAAAGCTCTTAATCTGATATCTAGAAACTCTCAAGGGGCACTTAGAGATGCTCTTAGCATATTAGACCAGTGTATATCATTTGGAGAAAATAAAGTAGATTATAAAGATGTTGTTGAGTTGATGGGAAGCGTGAATATAGAACAATTATTTGAATTGTCTCAATGTATTGTAGCGCAAGACACTAAAAAATCTCTTGAAATATTAAATGAATTTGTTTTATGGGGGAAAGATATAAGAAACCTTATAAATGATTTAATAGATCATTTTAGAAATTTAATGGTTTGTAAAGTATCATCAGAATTAGATGAAATAATCTCATTACCAGAAGAAACTATAGAGCAACTTAAATCTCAGTCTGAGGACATAGATATAAATGATTTAATAAGAATTTTAAATATACTGTCAACAACTCAAGATGATATAAAATCATCTTCAAATCCAAGAGTCTTAGTAGAAATAACTATAATGAAGATTGCTCAGCCAATGTTTGATGAAAGTAAAGAAGCTCTTATTAAAAGGGTTGAGAATTTGGAAAAAATGATTGAAATGGGTAGCTTTAAAATTACAAATAATGATATTGGTAAAGAAAAGCAATATGAGGATAATAGAGAAGTAGATTCAAAAAAAGAAAGTATAGTTTATGAAGAGGTAAAGAATGAAGATGTTCTGCTTATAGAATCATCGTGGAAAAATATACTTAAACAAATTAAAAAAGATAAAAAAATGCCAATATATGCTCTTTTAAGTGAGGTAAAAAGTTTTAATGTATATTCTAACATGTTATATGTAATATTTGATGATAAATTTGATTTTGCAAAAACTAGATTAAGCTCCCCAGATACAATAAATTATCTAGAGAAGACTATAAGAGAAGTTTTAAATAGAAGCTTTAGTGTAAAAATAGTATTGTCATCAGAAGTCAAAGATATAAATCTTGAAGTTAAAGAAAAAAAAGACATTGGTGAAGAGATACTAAAGAACATAGTAAACGAAGAGATACTAGAAATAAAAGATAGTATTGATGAAAATGAAAGTAAATAATAAAATACTATTATGATATAATAATAAAATGAAAATAAGTTTAGGAGGAATAGTATTTATGGCTAAAAAAGGTTTTGGAGGCGGAATGATGCCTGGTGGTGGAAATATGAACAACTTATTAAAGCAGGCTCAAAAGATGCAAGAAAACATGCAAAAAGCTCAACAAGAGTTAGAAAATAAAGAAGTAGAAGCTTCAGTTGGTGGAGGAGCAGTTACTGTAAAAGTGAATGGCAAAAAAGAAGTTTTAGATATAACCATTAAACCAGAAGTTGTTGATCCAGACGATATAGAAATGTTACAGGATTTAGTTTTAAGTGCAGTAAATCAAGCATTGAGAAATATTGATGATTTACAAGCAAATCAAATGAGTAAGGTAACTGGAGGTATGAATATACCAGGGTTATTCTAGTAGGTGATATTTATGCAAGTTTATACAGGTCCAATAACGAGACTAATAGAAGAATTTTCAAAGCTTCCAGGAGTTGGAAGAAAAACTGCTCAAAGGTTGGCCTTTCATATTATTAATATGAATACTAATGATGTTGAGGCTTTATCTAAGGCAATTATAGACGCAAAAAGAGAGATAAAGTATTGTTCAATTTGTTGCAATATAACAGATACAGACCCATGTAGTATGTGCTCAAATAAGAATAGGGATTCTAGTACTATATGTGTGGTAGAAGATCCAAGAGATGTTGCAGCTATGGAGAGAATAAGAGAATTTAAAGGTCAATATCATGTATTAAATGGAGTTATTTCTCCAATGGATGGTATTGGGCCAGATATGTTAAAAATAAAAGAGCTTATACAAAGGCTTGGTAATCAAGATGTAAAAGAAATAATAATGGCTACAAATCCTACGATTGAAGGGGAAGCCACAGCTATGTATATTGCGAGATTAGTAAAGCCAATGGGAATCAAAGTTACTAGGATAGCTCATGGTCTTCCTGTTGGAGGAGATTTAGAATATGCAGATGAAGTCACAATATCGAAAGCATTGGAAGGCAGAAGAGAAATATAAAAATCGAGGTTATTACCTCGATTTTTGTAATTTTTTGGAGTTAAATTCAGATTAATTTTGATTTAGATTTATTGAATAAATTTCTTCTGTATTGTATAATTTGTTGTATAAATCATTTAAAAATTTTGATAGGGGTGCAACATGAAACCAATTATGAACTTAGAGGAACATAATGCAATGAAAGAAAAAAGAGTTAAAAAAATGAAATCAAAAGATAAGCCTAAATATGATGATTTTGAGGATATAAGTTTTTCTAACAAGAAAAAAACTAAGAAAACTCCAAGAAATAAAAACACTGAATTCAGAAATAACTATAAAAACTATCAGTATGATTATGAAGAAGATTTTTATGAACCAATCTAGTAATTAAATAATTAGAAGATAAAAAATCCCTAATAGGTATACTATAGGGATTTTATTTATTTTATTAATCAGAAATTATACTTAATACTAAATTAGCTATGTTTTGGGCCGAATTTGACTTTCTTATAGATTTTATATTTTTCTTTAACATTTCTAGCCTACTAGAGTCATCTATTAAAACTTTTAATAATATTGATAAATTATATTTCTTTGTAGTTCTAAGTGCTGCACCACAATTGGATAAGAAATCAAGATTTTCTTCTTCTTGTCCAGGTATATAATATGGAACTATCATGGGAACATCTTTTAAGAGTGCTTCAGTTGTAGTAAGTCCACCAGGTTTACTGACCAAAACATCTATAGAAGCTAAAATGTCATTCATTTTATCAGTATATCCAAGTACACATACATTTTTGTCATGATAACGAGATACAAGTTTTTTTTCAATTTTCTCTTTTAAACTTTCATTTCTACCAGTTATTACAAGTATCTGAAAATCTCTATCTGTATCTAATAACTCATCAAGAGTTTCTTTTATATTTCCAGCTCCAAAGCTACCACCCATAAGTAAAACAGTTAATTTATCAGGAGATAAATTTAGTTCTGAAAGAACAATTTTTTTGTCTCTATGAGAATGGAATGATTTTTCAACAGGGATTCCAAATGTTCTAATTTTACTAGGTTCAACTCCATCAAATACTAATAATTCCTTTACATACTCATGACCAACAACATAGTAGTCAATCTCATTTTGTATCCATGTGGAATGAGTAGTATAATCAGTTAGTACGGAAATAAGTGGAGGAACATTAATAGTACCTGTATGATGCTTATAAAAGTGATCAGTAGAAGCATTCATTTCATTACTATGTAAGTTGAAATTTTTTTTCAATGTGCTTAGAGCAATCATTGGAAAAGGATGTGTACCTATAATTAAATCTGGTTTTGTACTTCTAATGAGTTTTTTAAATTTCTTTGCCATAAATGTAATTATTAGATTATCTTTAAATTCATTTTTTGATAAAAGATTTGTTTCAGATAATCTATATACACTTCCATATGCTTTGGGTGTATATATGGCAGATTTTTCATATCCTCTTGAAATTATTTTATCCATTATGTTATTGACTAATTTCAAACTATCTATTATTTCGCATTCAACTGGCTCTCCATCAATTGTTTTAGATGTAAGTTCTTCTTTAATAGCTAGAGCCGCTCTATTATGTCCACCACCAGTAGAAGCAGACATGATTAATACTTTTTTGCTCATAATAAAATCCTCCTAAAATGTAGCATAGTATTTATATAATATTTTGATGTGTAAAAATTGTCATTCTCAATCAAATTATTGATAAATCATTTTTTAATAATAATCTAATACAAGATTACAAAAATTACAAGTGAAAGAAATGTAAATTAATTTTGAAAAATGCTTATTACTATAAATAAAAAATTTAAATATAGAATAAAAAGGAAAATTGAGCATAAAATATATATTAGTCCTATGAAATAAGGACTTTTGTTTATCATTAATTTCTTAGAGTTAAGCTAATCAAACATAAAAGAATTAAAAATTTTAAAAAAAGTAAAAAATTATATTGACTTAGATAAATAAAGGTGATATAGTATTACTTGTCCTTAAGAAAAGGGCAAACATGAAAAATGAAAAATGAACTTTGAAAATTAAACAG
>NZ_JAGWCS010000144.1:0-9007 GCF_020657705.1 Clostridioides sp. ZZV15-6598
GAGTATAAGCATGTAACTATAAATTAAATTATTAATTTATAGTTTATTATTTTAACTTGTTTATAATTTTTTATATGCAATAAAATTTTTAGGGGGATACATTATGAATAAAAAAATGAAGTTAATTCCATATGAGATAAATGAAAATCTAAGAGGAACAAAGAATAAATTTCCATATGGTATAAAACAAATGAATGCTAAAGGAATGTGGGAAGAGGGCTATACTGGTAAAAATGTTGTAGTTGGTATAATAGATACAGGTTGTGATACATCTCATCCTCTATTAAAAGGGAAAATTATTGGAGGTGCAAATTTCAGTGATGATAGTAATGGAAATAAAAATATATATGAGGATTTTAATGGACATGGAACACATGTAGCAGGTATTATAGCAGCATCTAATTATAATAATGAAGTTATGGGAGTAGCGCCAGATTGTAAATTATTAATAGCAAAAGCATTAAATAAAGATGGTATTGGGACATATCAGAGTATAATTAATGCTATCAACTTTGCTGTGAGTAGCAAGGTGGATATTATATCTATGTCTCTAGGAGGGAATAAAGATGATAAAAATCTAAAAAATGCTGTTTTACAAGCAGTAAAAAATAATATCCCTGTAGTGTGTGCAGCTGGTAATAATGGAGATGGGGATTCTAGTACAAGTGAATATAGTTATCCAGCAAGTTATCCTGAAGTAATAGAAGTAGGTGCAATAAATGAAAACTATTTAGTTGAGAAATTTAGCAATTCAAATAGTACAATAGATTTAGTTGCACCAGGAAGAAATATTTTATCAACTTATATGGATAATAAACTCGCTATTATGAGTGGTACTAGTATGAGTGCACCCTATGTAACAGGTTCAATGGCATTGATTAAAGAGTGGGCAAGAGAGGAGTTTGAAAGAAATTTTGATGAAGCTGAGTTGTATGCACAGTTAATAAAGTGTACAAGAGCGCTTGGTTTACCTAGAACAGAACAAGGAAATGGTTACTTATATTTAAATCTTTATAAATACAAGGGCAATAGTAAAAGATAGCCTTTGTTTGCTAATAAAAAATAAAGACTATCGAGTCATTAAGTAAATGATAAAAATTATTTAATGAGAAATATTATCAATAAATATTGATTTTTAAAACTAGGCATGATATTATATATTTAGAAAAAATAAAGAGATTTCAAATAAAGAAATCTTTTATTTTTTAAATTATAGTTAGCTATAGCTAACTTATAAATTGATTAAAAATATCATAGGAGGTAAAAATGAGTAAAATATATATTGTTTATTGGAGTGGAACAGGAAATACTGAAAAAATGGCAAATTTTGTAGCAGAAGGTGTAAAGTCAAAAGGTAAAACACCAGAGGTTCTAGATGTAAGTTTATTGAAAGCAAGCGATTTAAAAGGAGAAAATAAATTTGCACTAGGTTGCCCATCTATGGGAGCAGAACAATTAGAAGAAGGTTATATGGAACCATTTGTATCAGAATTAGAGTCAATGGTATCAGGTAAACAGATTGGATTATTTGGTTCATATGGTTGGGGAAATTGTGAATGGATGAGAGACTGGGAAGAACGTATGCAAAATGCTGGTGCTACAATTATAGGTGGTGAAGGAATCACAGCAATGGAAGATCCAGATGGAGAAGCAGAGGATAATTGTATTGCATTAGGTAAAATGTTGGCTGAATAAATTTGTATGCTATAAAAAGCTAATTTTTAAAAACTAATGATAATATTAGTATACATAACATTAAAAAGTATTAATAGTATGACATATGTGATGAATATTCTATAAAAGAGAAAATATTTAATGTTTTGACTTCAACATATATTCAGTACTGCCAGATAACGATTTTTTATTTGTTATCTGGCAGTATGTTTATTAAGTAGAAATTGCATAATCTGAATTATTTAATCTTATGAAAGTTTTAATAAGTGTTATAGAAAAAACTAAGGAAAAGGAGTAATAATGTGCTCAATTTATTGTACAAGAAATACAAATTATTTAATGTCGTTTTTCAACTGGTACAACTTCATCATAAAAAGACCATAATTGATTGATAGCAGAGGTGATAAAAGTTGTATCTTGTGCAAAGCAAAGCATATTTGCACCAATATTAACCCATGTTTCAACACTTGTTTTTTCTATTGTTGGAAAGACAATAAAAGGCATTTTATATTTTTTACATATCTCAGCAGCATGAGTAATCATATTTTTTATTTCTGGTCTATCCATATCTCCAGCAAAGCCAAGATCTAAAGATAGGTCGCCAGGACCTAGTGCTATAATATCAACACCATCAACCTGTATTATCTCTTCAAGATTGTCATAGCCTGATTTTTGTTCAATTAACATCATTTTCAATGTTTCTTTATCTGCATTTTTAATGTAGTCTAAATAATTCATACGCCCATAATAAGAAGCACGTTGAGGGTTGCATCCTCTTATACCTTTTGGTGGATAGGTACAAAATGATACTGCTTTTTGTGCGTCTTGTACTGTATTAATAAATGGAAATCCTATAATATCTGTCCCCATATCCATTATAGCTCTAACAAGAGCAGGGTCACTATTTCCCACTCTAACCAAAGAAGCAGCACCACCAGCATGTGCTGCTATCATATGTTGCTGAATGTCTTTACGGTCTAAAGCTCCATGTTCTCCCTCAATCCAGACAAAATCATATCCAGATAATCCTACTAATTCACTTACAGCTGAATCAGACAGTGAAACTGCAATCCCGCAAAGTACTTTTCCTGCATTTAAATTTTCTTTAATCATAGTTGCATATTTTTTCATTTATATCATCCTTTCTTTTACCAATTGATTTTTACACTTCAAACTATACAACTTCAACCTAACTTGAAGTCAATACTTTTTATTGACTACTGATTGACTATTATGAAAGGAATTTTTATAATGTTATTATTCATTTAAAAGTTTAGGGAGGTAAAGAATATGCAATATTCCATGACTGAGGTATCAAAAATAACTGAAATTTCTCCATCAGCAATCCGTTTTTATGAAGAAAAAGGTTTACTACTTCCTATCAATAGAAAACCAAGTGGTGTTCGTTACTTTTCAGAAAAGGATGTAGAACGTTTGATATTTATTACAGAACTTAAAAAGGCAGGTTTATCTATAAAGAATATATATGAATGTTTTCATTTCTGTGATATGGGGGATGACACAATAGATAAAAGAATTTGCCTATTTGAGCAATATAAACAGAATATTCAAAATAAAATACATGTGTTGGAACATTGTATGGAGCAAATAGATGAAAAAGTAGCTTATCTAAATGAAAAAAAGGCAGTTAAGAAATAATTTTTTGTGCTCTTCTTATAACTATTTCTATTGAGGATAAGTAAATATAGAAAAAGGATACTAGTTTTTGATATTAGATTCTTAGAATTAATGGTTTGATAATAATTAAAATAGTGTGTAGAAAATGAATTAGTATTCCTGTCATTTATATCTGATTTTATGAAGTTTTTTCAACTATGTTGTCTATTTATTTATGTAAACTCTTGTTTTTAATGATTTTTACACTATGTATCAAAGTCTAAAGTGGGTTTTATTTTATATGATATTTCTCTATGTAATAAAAAAGAAAATTATGATAAGATATATTAATGTAAGTGATAAAAATACTTATGAGTATAAAAGTGAGTATTTTTTTATTATATATGAACAATCTAGATTATGATGTTAAAACATACAGTTATACTTTTTTAACTAGTATGATAAAAATATTAGAATTGAATTGTTATTGCTTGGGGGAAGTAGAAATGTATGAATCAAGAGAAAATTATTTAGAGACAATATTGATTTTGGAGAAGAAAAATGGAGTTGTAAAGTCTATTGATATAGCAAAAGAATTAAATTATAGTAAAGCAAGTGTAAGTAGAGCTGTAGGGATTTTAAAAGAAAGTGGTCTTATTATAATGATGCTCGATGGTGAAATTATTTTAACTGAGAATGGTAGAAAAAAAGCAGAAGAAATTTATGAAAAACATATTTTAATTACTAAATTTCTAATAAATACATTGGGAGTTTCATTCAATATAGCTGAAAAGGATGCATGTAGAATAGAGCATGTTATAAGCAATGAGACATTTGAAAGAATAAAAAAATATTTAGACAAGAACTAAGAGGTGAACATATGGAGTATTTTAGTGAGTCGAGTAAATATGAAGTGCAAAAATTTAATTGGGGAGAAGTTACATGGATACATGAGCCATCAAAAACACAATCTAATAGACTTAGTGCTGGAGTTGTAAAATTTTTTCCAGGAAATTGTCAAGAAAAACATTTTCATTTAAGTGAAGAACAACTTTTATACGTGATTCAAGGAGAAGGAATACAAATAATTGATGGTAGAAAGATTAATATAAGGAAATCATCAATAATCTATTGCCCACCATATTCAGAACATGAAATTATAAATACTGGTAAAAATGATTTGATAATATTAATCGCCTATGTTCCCTATAAATTTTCGAGCTTAAAACAATTACCAATCATGTTTTCTGAGAATAATATACAAGAATTAGTTAATATAAATATAATTGAAAATATTGCAAATCAAATATCTAATATACTAAAGCTTAAAATATCTATTTATGATTCAAAACACGAAAAAATATTTGAAACTAATGGAGAAGTTGAATTTTGCAATATTTGCAAAAACATAAGAATATGTAATAGGAAACTTAATAAAAATATAAATAACGATAATTTTACTAAAATATATAATTGTGATTATGATGTTTCTAGCCTAGAGATACCTATAGTATTAGAAGAAAATATAATTGGATATATAGAATGTGGAAATTTTATAATATATAAATCTATTGATATAGATAAAAAGTTATCTATATTATCAAATAACTCAAATATAGATATAAAATCTATAAATAAAATTTACAGTGAAATCCCATTAAATCCTAAAAGTAGATTATATGTATTAAAAGAAAATTTACTAATGGTAACTGATTTTATTCAGGAAATAGCAAAAAGAAAGTTCTTTGAAAACCAACTTAGCATAAAAGATGAGGAAATATTAAAAAATAGAAAAGAGAAGATAAAGCTTGAAGATGCACTTAAAAGAGCTAATAATAAGATATTAGAAGAAAAGTGTATTATAAGCCCTGTAGGAATTAGTATACTTAATACTAGCTGTGGAGAGTATCCTTATGAATTAGAATTTTCTCTTGAGAAAGAAATTAAAAATATGAATTTAGAAGGTATTTGTAAATTAATAGAGGTAAATAAGAAAATACATAATAATATTAAAAGTATTATTCAAGAGGTGATACTCGTATTATCTAGAACAGTACTTAGGGATTTAGAAGATTTAAATCTTATCTATTACGTAAAAAATAAATATACTAAAGAAATATCACTTGTAAGTAGTGATGAAGACCTATGGAATATATTACTTGAATTTTCTAAAGAATGTATTGATATTAATAGAGAATTTTGGAGAAAAGATAAAGTAAATTTAATTGAAAAGATAAACGAATATATACAAAAATATTATAAAGAAAATATAACTTTAAATAGTATATCTGAGGTGTTTTTTATAAGTCCAAATTATTTAAGTTCTATTTTCAATGAAAAGAATAAAATTTCAATAACTGAGTATATAAATATTCTTAGGATAGAAGAATCTAAAAAATACTTGAAAAATGGGAATATGAGTATAGCTGATATTTGCAAGAAAGTAGGCTTCAATAATAGCAGTTATTTTTCACAAATATTTAAAAAATTTAATAAGATCACTCCAAATGAATATAGAAAAAATATATTGAACAATAAAATTTAAAAAGGAATTGTATGAAGTATATATTGTAAAGGAGATTGAAATAGAATGTATGGAGGAATTTTATGTTTGTAATTACTTTTTTATGTATAGGGGGCTTTATAGCTGCTTTTGTAGATTCTATAGCAGGTGGAGGTGGACTTATCAGTATGCCTGTTCTTATGGCTATTGGAGTACCAATACATCTTGCTATTGGTACAAACAAATTTGCAGCATCAGCAGGCTGTATAAGTAGTGCTTATAGGTATGCAAAATCTGGCAAAACTAATAATGAACTTTTAAAAAAGTTAGTTCCATTTACTATTATAGGTAGTATTTTAGGAGTAAAATGTGTATTATCAATAAATGAAAATATACTAAATGTTTTAGTTGTATTAATGATTTTAATAGTGGCAATTTATACTTTTGTTTCTAAAAATTTAGGTCAAGAAGACAGATTTGAAGGTATTAATAAGAAAAATTTGAGATTAGGAATGCTTATGGCATTTATAATGGGATTTTATGATGGTTTTTTTGGGCCTGGAACAGGAACATTTCTAACTTTTGGATTTATAAAAATATATGGATATGATTTCTTGCATGCTTCAGCAAATACAAAAATATTAAACTTAACAAGCAACGTAACTTCGTTGTTATTATTTATGATAAATGGTCAAGTATATTATAAAATTGCTGTGTTGTTTGCATTAGTAATGATAATAGGGGCTTATGTAGGTGCTAAAGTTGCAATAAAAAATGGTTCAAAAATGATAAAACCAATATTTTTAGTAATGGCATTGTTTATGGTCACAAAGTTAATGTACCAGACCTTGTTTTAATTGGATAGTTTTAACTCTTATAATTATTTTTATATTATATAAAAATCTACAACCATTGTAATTAGATTAGTTGTGGCTTTTTTATATGATACTAATTATTAAAAACTTCAAGTGTTTGTAGTTTCTAAATGCTTATTAGAGTATATATGAGAATACATATTTCAAGTCAGTTTAAGATTTTTATGAGGTCAATGTTGTACAAATATGAATATATACAAATTTTACAAAAATTCTAATTATCTTCTAATGCAGTTCATATATAATACATATGGAAATTGTAATATTATAATAGAAAAGTTATATAGTATAAAAATATAATTTTAATCTATGTATATGAAATATATAATAATTTGTAGGAGGAATATATATGAACATATCAAGAAGAGCTATGAAAATAATTGAACTGGCGCAGAGAATTGCTAATAAAAGAGGTGTAACAGTACAAGAAGCTTGGAATGATGCCGTAAGAGAATACAGAGAAAAGTATGAATATGTTGCATAAATAGTGCACGTTATATTTTAAATATAAGAAAGTTTATAAAATAAAAGGACTTAGAGTTTTATTTCTAAGTCCTTTTATTTTTTTGAAAGTAAAGTATTTAAATAAAGCAATCTATGAGTAAGATTGCTTTATTTAAAACTAATTTTAAAAATTTATATAATAATTTCAATAACTATTTAGAAAAATATCTAAATAGTTATTGAAATGAATAATTAATTATGTTATATTGTATTTAGATGAAATTCTAAATAGAGAGGTGATATTGTTGGGTTTTCCAGAAACGTTTAAAGCTCTTTCTGACCCTGTAAGAAGAGAAATCTTACTTATGCTAAAGGATAACAAGATGTCAGCAGGAGAAATTAGTGAAAAATTTAATATGACAAATGCCACAATCTCTTATCATCTATCTCAATTAAAAAAGGCAGGGCTCATATTTGAAACCAAGTATAAAAACTTCATTTTCTATGAGATAAATACTTCAGTTTTTGAGGAAGTTATGCTTTGGTTTTCACAATTTATGGAGAAGGGAGAAAAAGATAATGAAAAAAATGATAAATAAACAATTTGTTTTATCAACTTTAGTATGTTTTATACCATTTATTGTATCAGTTTATTTTTATAATAGATTGCCAGATCAGGTTGCAATTCATTTTGACAATTATGGAAATCCAGATAATTATGCTCCAAAAGTTATAGCAGCTTTTGGTGTACCATTATTAATGCTATGTGTTCATCTATATACATGGTTTAGACTTGAAAATGAACCTAAAAAAATAGGATTTTCAAAAATACTTCAAGGTTTTTCAAAATGGGGAGTTGCTATACTTTCAGTTATTTTACAAGTAATGATGATTATGTATTCAATAGGAATTACTTTAGAGACAAATTTTTATATAGGATTGTTTTCAGGAATATTGATTTTCTTTATTGGAAACTATATTCCTAAATGTAAACAAAATTATACATTAGGAATAAAATTACCATGGACTCTTAATGATGAAGAAAATTGGAATAAAACACATCATTTAGCTGGGTGGCTTTGGATTATTGGTGGAATATTGTTAATTATTAATGCATTTATTAATATTCCTTTTTATAATACTTTTGTAATAATTATGATTGTAGTGATACCATTTATATACTCTTATTTTATATATAAGAATTCAGCTAAAAATAATTAGGATAGTTATATATTTTTATAAAACTTAGTTAAATATTATATATTTCAGAGCTAAAACAGACAATTGAAAACTTATTAAGGTATTTATTTTAGCTCTGAAAATTAATTAATATTCAAAATAAGAAGTCATCATTGACTATATATTCTAAGGTTATTTGCCCATCAAGCTATGTGTTGAAAATTCATATTTAATATTGAAAATACAATTATGATGTGATATTATAATCTATAAAAATTATTTATAAACACAGGAGGTAGACATGAATCTTGAAGAAATGAAAGAATATAGAAAGTTATATAATAAGAAACTAAGTGAAACAGATGAATTTTTTAGAGTATTTGGAAGTCTTGATGATAAGACCTATTCTGAGGGAGCTATAAGTAAAAAAAATAAAGAATTGATGGGATTAGCAATTTCTATTTTAAGTCGTTGTGATGAATGTATTTGCTATCATATAGAGGGATGTGTCAACTCTGAAGCAAGTAAGGCTGAAATTATAGAAGCAATAAAAATAGGTGTAATTGGTGGGGGCTCTATTACATATCCAAATGCAAGATTTGCAATAAAAATTTTAGAAGAACTTAATATATAATTTTTGTACATAGTTATTTGTATTGATACTAATATATTAATTTAATAATATTATTGAGTATATTTTAATATAGTATATAAT
>NZ_JAGWCS010000145.1:0-8753 GCF_020657705.1 Clostridioides sp. ZZV15-6598
TTAAAATACTTTCATCATAAAAAATAGATGTAAAGTATCCATATAATATTCTCTACATCTATTTAAAATAAGCTTTTACACTAACTCTTTTTAGCCATTTCAATAATTTCGCTTGCATGTTCTATAGTTTTTTCTGTTATATTATTACCTGCTATAAGTCTTGCAATTTCATTTTTTCTTTGAGATTGATTTAATTTCTTAACATTTGTAAATGTTCTATTATTTGAAGTATCTTTTTCTATACAATAATGAGTATCTGCATTTGCAGCAATTTGAGGTAAATGAGTTATACATATTATTTGTTTTTTCTTCGCTATATCACTCAATTTCTCACCAACAATTTGTGCAGCTATACCACTTATCCCTGTATCTATTTCGTCAAACACTAAAGTATCTATATCATCTATATCAGCCAATATAGTCTTAAATGCCAACATAAATCTAGACATTTCACCGCCTGATGCAACTTTATATATAGGTTTAATATCTTCCCCTAAATTAAAAGATATCATAAATTCAATATCATCTATTCCATTTAAGGTAAATGAACTTTCTTCAAAATTAACTTTGAACATTACATTTTTCATATTTAAACTTTTTAATTCATCAAGAAGTATTCCCTCTAATTGAATTGCCACTTTATTTCTTGCTTTAGTCAATTTGCTGGCTTTTATTTTTAAATCTTCTTCTATTTTTATTAATTGATTTTTTAGTTGTTCAACTCTTTCATCTCTATTTAATATCTCATCCAGTCTATCTTTTGTCTTTTCATAATATTCAAATATAGCTTCTATACTATCTCCATATTTTCTTCTTAAGTTGTTAATCTCATCAATTCTAAGTTCAATCTGTTCTAATTCATAAGGCTCAAAATCTATATTATCTTTGTAATTTCTTATATCACCAGATATATCTTGTAGTTCATACATTATTCTTTCTATAGTTTCACTGTATTCACTTAAAACACTGTCATATTTAGATATATCATTAAGCTCTTTAGATGCAATACCTATCAAGTCAATAACATTATATTCACCATTATGTAATTTACTATAACTTAAATTTAAATTATTATATATCTTTTCACTATTTCTATACACATCTCTTTGTTTTAGTAAATCTTCATATTCATTTTTATTTAAATTTGCAGCCTCAATTTCATTTATTTGAAATCTTAATAAATCTATTTCTCGTTGAATCTGCATATCATCCTTATTTTCTGTTAAAGAATTCAAAGCCTTCTTTACTTCACTATATTTGTAATACACTTTTCTATAATCAACTTTAAACTTATCTAATTCATTTTCTCCAAATAGGTCTAAAAATTTTAAGTGTGTATCTTTATTAAATAAAGCTTGATTTTGATGTTGACCATGTATATCTATAAGTGTAGATGCAATTTCCTTTAGAAAAGATACTTTAACAGTCCTTCCATTTACTCTAGCAGTGCTTTTTCCATCTGAATATATCAGTCTAGTTATAACCAGTAAATTATCATCTTCTATACTTATATCATTATCATCTAATATTTTTTTTAGATATACGTTATCTGAGAAAAATATAGCTTCAACAAGTCCCTTATCTGTACCTTTTCTTAGAAAAGACCTATCATATTTCTCACCTAGACAAAGCCCAAGTGCATCTATTATTATAGATTTTCCTGAACCAGTTTCACCTGTAAGTATATTTAAGTTTTTATCAATACCCAGCCTTAGTTCTTCAACTAAGGCACAATTTTTCATATATAATTCGAGGATCAAGTCTAAGCCCCCTTTTATTCTATTTATCTAAATTATGAGAAGCATCAACGACTTCTACTATTTTTTTGTCATACATATCACTATCAAATTCATATCCTTCATTTCCATTTTTTAAATGAATTAAATATTCTATATTTCCTTCTGGACCCTTAATTGGAGAAAAATCCAATCCTAAAATTTCAAATCCATTTTGAACTGAAAAATCAGAAATCATTTTTATAACTTCTATATGTGTAGATTTTTCTCTAACTACACCTTTTTTACCTACCTTTTCTCTTCCTGCCTCAAACTGAGGTTTTATCAAAGCTACAATTTGTCCATTATGGATAACTAATTCTTTTGCTTTTGGAAGTACTAGTTTCAATGATATAAAAGATACATCAATCGATGCAAAATCTGCAAATTGTTTTGTATCTTCTATTGTTACATTCCTTATGTTTGTTCTTTCCATGCACACAACTCTATCATCTTGTCTCAATTTCCACGCAAGCTGACCATAACCAACATCTATAGAAAATACTTTTATAGCTCCATTTTTTAGCATGCAGTCTGTAAAACCACCTGTAGATGCTCCTATATCCATACAAACTTTTCCATCAATAGTTAAGTCGAAGTTTTTCATTGCTTTTTCAAGCTTTAACCCACCTCTACTAACGTATGGTATTGGGTTTCCTTTTACTTCTATAGCACAATCCTCTTTTACTTCTGTACCTGCCTTATCACATCTTTGATTATCAACAAAAACTAACCCAGCCATTATTGCTTTTTTAGCTCTTTCTCTACTTTCAAAATGTCCTTGCTCTACTAACAATAAATCTATTCTTTTCTTCATAAAATTACCTTTCTGTTAAAAGCTACTTTAATATTGACTAAAGTAGCTTAAAGTAACACACTCGATATTTATTCTAAGTGACAAATTTTAAATTTTATATTAATTTTAATCATATTATTTATATTAATTTTCTTATTTTCTCAGCAATGCACTTTGGTGATAATCCTACAAAATTATACAGTTCATCTGCATTGCCATGTTTTATAAACTCTTCTGGTATTGCTATGTTAAGTATATTTACCTTATATCCATTATCTATAATAAATTTACTTATTCTACTTCCAAACCCACCAGTAATGACATTATCTTCTATTGTAACTACATTTTTATGATTCTTAAATAAAGTATGCAACATATCTTCATCCATTGGCTTCAAAAATCTAGCATTAACTATTGTTGGATTTATACCTTCTTCTGATAATATTTCTTTAGCTTCTAGAGCATGTTTCACCATATTTCCAATAGAAAGTATGACTGTATCTTGTCCTTCATCTAATATCTCATATTTACCTAACTTAATGTCTTTGTATTCTCCTTTATTTAGATAGTAACTATTTCCTCTTGGATATCTAATTGCCAATGGAGAGTCTAATTTTAATGATAAATCCATCATAAGTTCCATTTCTCTTGTATCTTTTGGAGCCATTACTACAATATTTGGAATAGAATTTAAGTAACTTAAATCAAACATACCATGATGAGTTTCACCATCATTTCCAACTAGACCAGCCCTATCTATAAGAAAAGTAACTGGTTTTTTTGTTATACATACATCATGAATAATTTGGTCATATGCTCTTTGCAAAAATGATGAATATACAGCAAAATAAGGCTTCATACCATTTTTTGCAAGTCCTGCCGCAAACCCTGTTGCATGTTGTTCAGCTATACCAACATCATAATATCTTTTCGGGTAAGCACTTTCAAATAAGTTTAACCCTGTTCCAGATGGCATTGCAGCCGTTATTGCTACTATTTCTTCATTTTTGCTAGCCATCTCAACCAATTTTTCACCAACACTAGTTGACATAGACTTAACTTTGGAAGATGTCACACCTGTCTTTATATCAAACTTTGATACTCCATGATACTTATCAGGTTGCTCCTCTGCAAATTTATATCCTTTTCCTTTTTTTGTAATAACATGTAAAAGAACAGGTCCTTTTTTATACTTAGCTTTTCTAAGTGTTTCTATTAATTCTTTAGTATTATGACCGTCTATAGGACCATAATATTTTATACCTAATGAATCAAAAAATGAACAATCTTGAGGAGAAAAACTATATATTAATTTATCCTTAAACCTATGTGCAGTCTTAGATAAAATTTCACCTGTCGATGTAACATTTAAAATTTTATCAACTTCATCTGTCATTTTAACAACTGTTGAATTTCTTATGATACTTGATAGATATTTAGACATTCCACCAACATTTTTATCTATGGACATCTCATTATCATTAAGGATTACTATCATATTAGTATTTATATATCCCAATTGATTTAAAGCTTCAAGTGCCATACCTCCAGTTATAGAACCATCTCCAATTACAGATATAACACTATAGTTTTCTTTTTTTATATCTCTAGCACAGGCAATACCTGTTGCCACAGAAATAGATGTACTGCTATGTCCTGTGTCGAAAATATCATGAGGACTTTCACTCTCCTTTGGAAAACCACTTAGTCCATTGAATTGTCTTAAAGATACAAAACAATCTTTTCTTCCAGTAACCATTTTGTGAACATAAGACTGATGTCCTACATCCCACACGATTTTATCTTTAGGGCTGTCAAACACTTTATGAAGTGCTAATGTTAACTCAACTACACCTAAGTTAGAAGCTAAGTGTCCTCCTGTCTTGGAAACAGATTTTACTAAAAATTTTCTTATATCCTTTGCAAGTAAATCCATTTCTTCTATGCTCATATTTTTTATATCTTTTGGAGAATCTACTTTATCTAAATATTTATACATATTATCCTCACCTTTTATTTTGTAAATTTTAAATTTACATCAATATTAAAGCTGTTACTATACCAAGTAAAGCTCCAAACCAAACCTCTAGTGGTGTGTGACCTATTAATTCTTTTAATTTCTTCTGTTCTATATGCTTTCCATGTTGAAGGTCTGCTACCATCTGATTTAATATAGTAGCTTGTTTACCAACAGCACGTCTAACACCTGCTGCATCATACATTATAATCAGTGCAAGCACAGTAATTATAGCAAAATCAGTAGAATTAAACCCTTTTTCAATACCTACCACTGTAGCTAAACTTGTAACAAAAGAACTATGAGAACTAGGCATACCTCCTGAAATGAGTATTCTTGAAAACTCAATTCTCTTTCCCTTGCCAGTAAATATCTTTATGAATTGTGCTAAGAAACAAGCAATAAGACTTATTCCCAAAGCCCCATTGTTAAAAATCTCCGAAAAAAAGTCCATTTTTCCCTCCTCGATTTTAGCTGTATATTTTAATATTCTCTATCTATTATATATTCAGCCAATCCCTTTAAAAAATCTACATTGTCAGATAATTTTTCTATACTCTTCTTTGCCTCATCTATTAAATTATGTGCAATTTCTTTAGATTTATCTAATCCTAAAAGAGATGGATATGTTGATTTATGATTCTCTATATCACTTCCAACTTTTTTCCCTAGTTTTGCTTCATCTCCCACTATATCTAGTATATCATCTACTATCTGGAATGATAATCCGATATTTTTTGCATATTTAGTTATTTCTTCCATTTGTTCTGAATTTGCTCCACCTATAGTTGCTCCTGCTCTCATACATCCAACCATCATTGCAGCAGTTTTATTCATATGTATATAATCTAATTTTTCTTTTTCAATTTGTTTATTTTCGCTTTCTACATCTACTACTTGCCCACCTATCATTCCATATATTCCAGCACCTTTAGCAATTTCATTTATAGCTTTTAGATATTTTTCTGGATTTTCTTTATTTATTGAACCTGCAAGCATAACTTCAAAAGCATAGTTCAACAAAGCATCTCCTGCTAAAATTCCCATTGCTTCTCCATATACCTTATGATTTGTTGGTCTTCCTCTTCTTAAATCATCATTGTCAAGAGCTGGTAAGTCATCATGTATAAGTGAGTATGTATGTATCATTTCAATTGCAATAGCAAAAGGTATAGCTTCTTCTTCATTTCCTCCAACTACCTTACAGGCTTCTAATGTAAGTATTGGTCTTAATCTCTTACCTCCAGCACTCAAGCTGTAGTTCATAGCCTCAATAACAGTTTTTTGATAACCTTCTTCTTTTGGCATATAATCTTTAAGTACATCTTCTATAAAACTTGCTTTTTCTTTCAAACGTTGTTTAAATTCCACTTTTATTCCTCCTCTATTCTAAAATCCTCTTCTATTCCTAATTGATTAAATTTACTTATTTTTAATTTGGCATCATCCAAAAGCTTATTACAATGTTTATAAAGACTAATTCCTTCTTCATATAAGCTTAAAGATTCATCTAAGCTAGCATTTTTAGATTCTAGCTCATTTAAAATGCTCTCCAATCTTTTGTAAGCTTCTTCATAGGTTAAATTCATATTATACCTCTTTATTTTCAATTTTATCTATTATACATTCTAAATTTCCATCTTTTAATACTATATCTATGTTATCTTCAGTTTTCAATCTTTTTATACTATTTATTACTTTTCCGTTTTTTTGAACGATACTATAACCTCTGTCCATAGTAGCTAATGGACTTAGGTTATGAAGTAATGCTCCAACCTTTATTAATTTTTCATCTTCTAATTTTAAATTATTTTCTATTCCAAAAATTATTTTATCATATATTTTATCTAATTGTATAACTTTATCTTTTATTGTGTAAGAATCTAAATAGTTATTTATTTTATTAAACACTGATTCTAACTTGTATTGGTCTAATTCAACTTGGTTTATAAGAGACTTGTTCAATCTGCTTTTTATATTCCCAAGTTTATATTTTATGTCATCTAATGATGGAGTTGCAATCTCAGCTGCTGCTGATGGTGTCGGTGCTCTCATATCCGACACAAAATCACAAATAGTAAAATCAGTTTCATGCCCAACTGCTGATATTATTGGGATTTGAGAGTTAAAAACTTCTCTTGCTACCATTTCATCATTAAAAGACCAAAGTTCTTCTATTGAACCCCCGCCTCTACCAACTATAATTGTATCCACATTCTTCATATGATTAAAAAATCTAATTGCTTCACATATTTCTTCTGCTGACTTATCTCCTTGAACAGTTACTGGATAAAGCTTTATATTGACCTTTGGATATCTTCTTTTTATTACATTTATTATGTCTCTTATAACAGCTCCTGTTGGAGATGTTATAACTCCAATTGAATTTGGCATTTTAGGTATAGGTATTTTGTATTTGGAGTCAAATAAACCTTCCTTATTAAGTTTTTCTTTTAATTTATTAAATTCTATGTGTAAATTCCCAATTCCCTCTATTTCAATTTCATTAATATATAGTTGATATGCACCATCTCTTTCATAGACTGATATATATCCACTAGCTACAACCTTCACTCCATTGTCTAATTTTAGATTACGATTAAAATTACTTTTAAAAATTACACAGTTTAGCTTTGAAGTTTCATCCTTTAATGATAAATAAACATTTCCACTACTATGTATTTTAAAATTAGAAATTTCTCCCTTAACTTTAAGATTAGAAAGTATTGGGTCATTTATTAAAATTCTTTTAATATATGAATTTGCTTCACTTATATCTAAAGCTCTTAGTTTCATATTTTTTCTCCTAAAAAGTTATTCAATCCTATTATAGCACACCCAACAGCATTATCAGTTGAATATTGTGGCTCTGTAAAATGAGCTTTTATACAATTTTTTCTTAGTTTTAAACTTAATTCTTTGAGTACATACTTACTTGCAGAAACTCCACCTGCAAAAACTACTTCTTCTACATTGTAAGCTTCACATAAATATATTAAAGATTTAAACATGTTTCTAACTACTGAATCCAGCACTAATTTAGATATATATTCTTTTTTATCTTTGTTAATATCATCTCTATTGTCATCTATAATTTTATTCACCTGATTTTCTAATCCAGATAAATTCATATAGCCCTCTTTTACAGAAGTTTTTAGACCACTTTCTATTTTAAGATTACAATTTAAAGCATTTTCATCTAGATATTTTCCTGAAGGAAATTTATATCCTAGCTTTACACCTATTCTATCTATAAGTTGCCCAAAGCTAATATCTTTACTTCCTCCAATTATATTTATATTATATCCAAAATTATTATATAACTTACTTTTATCATCTTTTTTAGTATTTATTTTAGCTATTGCATCTAAATTTGTTTTAGTACTTATTTTGGTTATTACATCTAAATCTTTGTCATTTGTATCATAATTATTATCATGCTTAGTTATTAAAAGTATCTCTGTCGTGCCACCTGACATATGGACAGAAATAAACTTGTTATTATTTTTCAATTTACTATTTAATAAACTCGCCTCAATATGATTTTCCTGATGAGTAGTTTCATAAAATTTACATCCATGTATACTTGATAGTAACTTTCCAAAATTGTATCCAACATTAAATACAGGCATGTATGAATTTTCAACTGGTCTAGGCTTAATAGATGAACAAACTCCTTCTATGACAAATTTATTCCCAAATGATTTTATTCTATCACTAAGTAATCCTAAATTATTTACATGTTGAAACACAGCTTCACTCTGTCTTAATCCTTTTGAATTTGCCTTTACTTCTAGCATTATTTTTTCATTAAAAATAACTTTCTTCTCTAAAGAGATAGCTGCTATAGAAGTAGTATAGCAGCTAGTATCAATTCCAATTATTATATTATTGTCCAATTTCATCAACAACACTTCCTAATATTCCATTTATAAATTTAGGAGATTTATCATCACAATATATCTTTGCAAGTTCCACAGCTTCATTTATTGATACTTTATTAGGAGTGTCTAAATAAACTATTTCACACACTGATAATCTAAGTATAGACACATCTACCTTTGGCATTCTATCTACTGTCCAATTTTTGGCATGCTTATTTATTAATTCATCTATCTTATCATGATTTTCTCTTAGTGCTTTGCATACTGTATTTATATATTCT
>NZ_JAGWCS010000146.1:0-8639 GCF_020657705.1 Clostridioides sp. ZZV15-6598
AGATAGATTATTATCTAAGTAACTTAAAATTAAAAAGAGAAGAATATAGAAGACTGTAAAATTTAAATATCATTAATATATATGTGTAGGTGTAAAATATTTAAATTATATAGATTTTAAGTAATCATGCTACATTAATAGTATATCACTATTAATGTAGCATGATTTTTTTGTTAAGGAATATAATCACAAAACCATAGAAAAAATCTATCAATAATGATAAAAATATGCACTGGTTTAATAGATTTCCACGCATTATAATAGAGACATAAATTTAAATTGCAAAAACTATAAACATAAAAACGTGTGGAGGAATAGAAATGAAAACATATCAAAATATCTTTGAACCATTAACTATAAAAAGGATGAATGTAAAAAATAGAATAGTTATGCCACCAATGGGAACAAATTTTGGTGGTGAAAGTGGAGAATTTAAAGATGAGCACATTAAGTATTATGAACAAAGAGCTAAAGGTGGAACGGGACTTATAATTGTAGAAAATGCTTGTATAGATTTTCCTTTAGGTTCTAATGGAACTACACAAATAAGAATAGACCATGACAGATACATACCTGCTTTATATAAACTAACTGAGAATTTACATAAACATGGAGCATGTGCAGCTATACAAATTAATCATTCAGGTGCTTCAGCTATGCCAGATAGGATAAATGGATTAACTCCAGTATCTTCTTCGAATATACCTTCAAAAAATGGAGGAACAATACCCAGAGAATTAAAAAAAGAAGAAATACTAGATATAGCTAAAAAATATGGAAAGGCAGCAAAAAGAGCTCAAATAGCTGGTTTTGATGCTGTAGAGATACACGCTGGACACTCATATCTAATAAGTCAGTTTTTATCCCCAATTTACAATAAGCGTACAGATGAATTTGGTGGAAGTCTTGAAAACAGAGCGAGATTTGCAAAACTAGTAATTGATAAAGTTAGAGACGAAGTAGGAGCATTATTTCCTATATCTTTAAGGGTAAGTGCTGATGAATTTATAGAAGGAGGAAATACTTTAGATGATACTTTAAAGCTTCTTGAATATTTAAATGAAGAAGTAGATATATATAATGTATCAGCAGCATTAAATGATTCCATACAGTTTCAAATCGATACTATGACATTAGAAGATGGGTGGCGTTCATATATGTCTAAAGCAGTTAAAAAAAGATTTGGAAAAGCGACAATAATAACTGGAAATATAAGAAATCCAGAAATAGCATCAAAAATACTTGAAAATAATGATGCAGATTTTATAGGTATGGGAAGAGGTCTTATAGCTGATCCTAATTGGGTTGAAAAAGTGAAAAATGGAAAAGAAGATTCAATAAGAAAGTGTATTTCATGTAATATAGGATGTGCAGGTAATAGAATTGGAGCAAATAGACCTATAAGATGTACAGTAAATCCAGACTTAATAAATGGAGAAGAATATAAACAAAGAAAAGTAAATAGGACAACAAATGTAGTTGTTATAGGTGGAGGAACGGCTGGTCTTGAAGCAGCAGCAACAGCATCAGAGGTAGGATGTAATGTATTTTTATTAGAAGAAAGGGAGGATATAGGAGGACTTGCTGAGACAATATCGACTTTTCCAGATAAAAGCAGAATAAATGATTTTCCAAAGTATTTAAAACAGAGAGTTAATAAACTAAAAAATTTAATTGTTTTTAAAAATACAAAGGCCGATATTGAATTTATAGAAAATTTAAAACCAGATATAATTGTAAATGCTACAGGTTCAAAACCATTACTTCCACCGATAACTGGTTTGTTGGATAGGATAGACCAAGAAAATGGAAAGGTGAGTTCAATATTCAAGCTATTTAATGATATAGAATATTTTAAAACAAAAGACTTAGAAAATAAGAAAGTAGTAGTTGTTGGTGGTGGAGCTGTTGGATTAGATGTTGTGGAATTTTTCTCAGAAAATAAGGCTAGAACTTTTATAGTTGAGATGTTACCAGTGGTAGGAAAAGATTTAGACCCTATAACAAAGGTAACAATGATGAAGATGTTAAAAGATTACAATGTTGATGTTTATACAGATACAGCATTATTGGAAGTTGATGATGATAATTTTAAAGTTAAGAAGGATAAAGAAGAATTTTTGCTAAATTTTGATTATGGATTTATATGCTTAGGGATGAAATCTAATAATCCAATTTTGAATGATTTAAAGAAACACTTTGAATCTAAAAATGTGGAGGTTCTAAATATAGGAGATAGTAAAATAGCTAGAAGAATAATAGATGGGGTTAGAGAAGGAAGAAATATAATAACAACTTTAGAAAAGTTAAATCTTTTATGATAATAAATAATAGATATAATTTTAGAAAAGTCAAATATTTTGTAGAGAATAAATAATAAAAATAAAGTAATCTTAGAAAAGTTGATTCATCTTTGTTTTATAACTTTAGTACTATTTTTAATTTTAACTATATTAAAGAATACTATTGGTAATACAGTAGATTTAAGGGAACTCCTAAAAAGAGTTCCCTTAAATCTCATTTTAAGATAAATTAGCCATAAAATATTAAATTAATTTATCAATATCTCCTGATTGAATGTGTTGAATATTTGATTGGATTTTTTCATATGACCAATCCCACCACTTAATTTTTAATAATTTTGAAATTATATCATCATTAAATCTTTTCTTTATAATTTTTGCAGGTATTCCTCCCACAATAGAATACGGTGGGACATCATTAGTAACTACAGCCCTTGTTCCAATAATTGCACCATCACCAATTTTTACACCTGACATAATTATGGCATCATAACCTATCCATACATCATTTCCAATTACAATATCACCCTTATTGTCCCAAGCATCTGTTATATGATTTATGTCTAATCCCCACTTTTCATAAAAGATTGGAAATGTATAAGTAGAGAGTGATTTCATTGTATGGTTTCCACTAGTCATTAAAAACTTTGTTTTACATGCAATTGAACAAAATTTTCCGATTATTAATTTATCATTGTTTATAGGATACTGATATAGTACATTATTTTTTTCAAAATCTCTTGGGTCATTATAAAAGTCATTATATATTGTATAATCTCCAACTTTTATATTGTCTCTTGTAATCACATTTTTAAGATATATAGTTTGATAATCATTACTTCTTGGATATATTTTATCTGAATTTGGAATAGTCATGTTTAAATCTCTCCTTTATATTATGTTGTTTTCCTGACTATCCCATTATTACAATGCATCTCTTCACAGAATCACTCCTTACAGATTACTTATTTATAGCTTATTATTTTATTTTCAATAAAATATTTTTAACTATGCCGTATTTTATGACAATTGTCTATTTATTTGATTATATCAAAGTAATAAAAAATTACAAGCATTTGAGATATACTAAATATAAATCATTTTTTATTAAGTTAAACAACGCTATTATTGCATTTAACTTTAATTTTCAATAGTGATTTGACTAGAATATATTGGGTATGATAGAATTATGCTTATATAAATATTTATGTAGTATTTATGTAAATTTATTATCTATATTATATAAATAGATAGTATTTATATGTATTTATTTTTAGGAGGTTTTATTATGAGTCGACTAGAGAGACTCGAAATGAAGAAAGTAGAAACTAAGCATTTACAACAATTCAATCAATTGTTACGTTATGTATTTCAAGTGACAAACCATGATTTACAACAAGTAGGTTGGGAAGAAAGAGAAATAACTCTTGCTAAACTACCTGTATTAAGACAAGCAGATGTATTTGGCTGGTTTGATGAGGATAAATTAGTGTCTCAAATAGCTGTTTATCCATTTAAAATCAATATATTTGGTCAAGAATACGATATGGGTGGACTTACTGGTGTTGGAACATATCCAGAATATTCTAATTTGGGTCTTATGGATAAATTGATGAGACAAGCATTAACAGATATGAGAGAAAGAAAACAATCTATATCTTATTTATTTCCATACTCAATTCCATATTATCGTCGTAAGGGATGGGAAATAATATCAGATAAGATATCTTTTGAAATTAAAGATACTCAGTTACCAAAACCTAAAGCGGTATCAGGAGAAGTTGAGCGTGTAAGTATAGAACACGAAGATGTCAAAAATGTTTATGAACGCTTTTCTAAAAATAACCATGCGTCCATGATTAGAAGTGAGTTGGCATGGGAAGAATACTGGCGTTGGGATTTAGATGACTTAACATGTGCAATTTATTATGATAAAAACCGTGAAGCACAAGGTTATGTGTTATATTGGATTTCTGATGAAATATTCTACATTAAAGAAATGGTATTTGTAGAAGAAGAGGCACGTACAGGATTATGGAATTTTATAAGTGCTCACTTTTCAATGATAAATAAAGTGGTTGGAAATACATATACAGATGAACCATTGGCATTTTTACTTGAAGATGGAGACATAGAAGAAAATATAAAACCATACTTTATGGGTAGAATTGTTGATATAGAACAATTTATAAACCAGTATCCATTTAAAGAACAAGAAGATGAAGTAAAGTTAGTCTTTCAATTAAAAGACCCTTTATTAGATTGGAATACAGGAGTATTTACACTAAATGTTTCTAAAGAAGGTAAAGGGATATTAACCGCTGGTGGTGATAAGTATGACTTGAAGCTTGACATACAAACACTTACAACTATGTTACTTAGCTACAAAAGACCAACTTATCTTCATAGAATAAAAAGAATTATTTGTGATAAAGAAGTAGTAGATTTATTAGAAAATCTTATTGAACGTGAAAATCCATATTTCTCAGATTATTTCTAATAAACTTTAATAAATTTTAAAATGTATCTGGGATTGTACAGAGTATTTACTCTGCAACAATCCCTTTTTAACGTGTTTTTATTCAGTTTTATCAATTAGATTGTTGTTTTTACTATAATTAATAACAAAGCTTTTAAAACTATTAACAGCAGGAGTTAAATATTTATTTTTCATTGTAGCTAAATATATGTATCTTTCATGTATAGGATTTGTTATTGATAATACCTTTACATTAAAATATTTAAGAGCAAAAATATTTGGAACAACTGCTATACCATAGTTAATAGAAACTAAACCTGCAACAGCTGTATCTTCTTCTGTTTCACATACAATTTGTGGTTTTACATTGACTTTTTCAAAGAGATTATCAATAATTGGTCTAACACCACTATCTTCACTAAAGAATATAAAAGGATAATCCTTTGTATCTTTTAAGTCTACACTTTTATTTGAGGCTAAAGGATGGCTATATGGCACTATTACAACCAATTCCTCCTGAAGTATAGCTGTAAAATCTATGTTGGGTTCATTTGGAACAAAAGAGCAAAATGCTAAATCAAATTTTTCATCTTTTAAACCTTGGATAATTTTTTTAGTAGTACCTTGACCAAATGAAAATGAAATATTTTTATTTGACTCTTTTTCTAAAAACTTACCAAGTATATCTGGAATGAAGTAAGCTCCCAATGTATAAATAAATCCTAAGTCTATGACACCTTTTGATATACTGGTATATTCTCTAAGCTTTTTTTCTCCTCTTTCTAATTCACCCAATGCTTTATCAACATAAGTTAAAAAAAACTTACCATATTTAGTTAAACGAACATTTCTACCTTGTTTTTCAAATAAAAAGGTTCCCAACTCTTTTTCAAGAGCAGATATAGCATGACTTAAGCTTGGTTGAGTTATAGACAATTGAGTAGCTGCTTTTGTATAATGCTCAACCTTGGCTAAAACTCTAAAGTAATGCAAATGATTTAGATTCATTGATATTCAATCCCTTCATAAGTAATGAAATTCGAGTAATTTCTACATAATTATAGCATAATTCATAGATTAATTCTATTAATATTAAGAATAATATGCAATATATTAATAATACTTAAGTAATATAATGAAATTACAAAAACGAATGTAAAAAAATTAAATGTAAGTATATTTAACCTTTTTGAGTATACTTATTATTGTTTATCCACTATAAGAATTGTTGTTTTAAGAAGTTAAAATAAATATCATTGTAGAATTAGTATTGTTATGACTTATAGTATTTTTACGATATAATAATATTGTGAAGTAAAGAATATAAAATCTGACAAAACTTCTATATGTGTGGAGGAGAAACATGAAAAATATAGTACAAGTAAAAAATATTAAAATAGGGGAAGGTATACCTAAAATCTGTGTACCAATAGTTGGAAAAACTAAAGAAGAAATTATTGAAGAAGTTAATGACTTAAAGGGAATTTGTTTGGATGTTGTAGAATGGCGTGTTGATTTCTTTGAGAATGTAGAAAATATTCAACAAGTTAAAGATGTTCTCAACGAATTAAGAAAATATATACCAAATACACCTCTATTATTTACATTTAGAAGTATAAAAGAAGGTGGACAAAAATTAATATCAAAAGATTATTATACTATTTTAAATAAGGAAATTTCTAATACAGGATTAATAGACTTAATAGATGTAGAACTATTTATGGGAGATGAAATTGTAAATGAAATAGTTGAGTTTGCTCATGAAAAAGAAGTGAAAGTAGTCATGTCAAATCATGATTTTAATAAAACTCCCGAAAAAGAAGAGATTATATCTCGTTTATGCAAAATGCAAAAACTAGGAGCAGACTTACCTAAAATAGCTGTTATGCCACAAAATGAAAGAGATGTTCTAGTGTTGCTTACAGCTACAAATGAAATGGTTCAAGTTTATGCAGATAGACCAATAATAACTATGTCTATGGCAGGAATGGGAGTTATAAGTCGCTTGTGTGGAGAAATATTTGGCTCTTCATTGACTTTTGGAGCAGCTAAAAAGGTTTCTGCACCAGGTCAAATATCAGTTGAAGAACTAAATTCAATACTACATGTATTACATAAAAGTATTAATTAATTTAAAAGGATTGAGTATATATGATAAGGGTTGATGTTGTTTCAGGTTTTTTAGGAGTAGGAAAAACTACACTCATTAAAAAAATATTGAAAGCATGTTGTGATGAAAAAGTAGTTTTGATTGAAAATGAATTTGGTGAAATTGGGATAGATGGAGAACTTATAAAGGATGAAGCATTTAAAGTCTATGAACTATCAAATGGATGTTTATGTTGTACTATGAAATATGATTTTGTAGATTTAGTAGATAATATTATAAATGAATGTAATCCAGAAAGAATCTTAATAGAGCCAACAGGGGTAAATATTTTAAGTGAGATAATAAGTGTATTAAAAAGTAAAAGATTAAAAGATAAGTGTCAAATAAATTCTTTAATTACAGTGTTAGATTGTGAAAGTTATCTAGAGCATATAGATGTTTTTGGGACATTTTTTACTGACCAGATAGAAAATGCAAATATTTTAATGTTAAGTAAGGTACAACTTGTAAATGATGAAACTATTGAAAAAATAATTGATTCAGTTAGAAGATTGAATAAAGTTTCTACAATAAATAGAAGTCCTTGGGATGATTTAAGTGATAGTGATATAAAAAATATAATAGGGATAAAGAATAAACATAAAACTAGAATAGATGATTTACTTTTTTCAAAAAATGTTTCACATACAAACGACAATATTGAATCAATGTCTATTGAAGTTTCTAGAAAATTTACAGAAGAAGCTTTAGGTAATGTTTTAAAAGAATTAAAAAGTCCTAAGTGTGGTAATATAATAAGAGCAAAAGGTTTTGTAAATTCATTTGATGGATATTTAGAGTTTAGTTATTCTTCTGGTAAAACTAATATTTTTAAATATAGTGGAATTAAGGATGGAAAAGTAACTATAATAGGCTTAAATTTAGATAATAAAGTTTTAAAAGAATTATTTAATTAAATAACAAAAATATATAATTCTAATTTTGATTATTAAAAGATTCGTATAGGAATCTTTACTAATATAACTAATATGTGAAATTATGGAAAAATAATAATTTTATAAAAATAGATGATAAATATAAATTAAATTATATATGTATATATTGTAGTCCAATAGTGATATAATAATATAAAAAATTTTTATAGAGAGTGAGATTACATATGCGAAAACTTGAAGAGATATTAGAGTATAACAAATCATTTGTAAAAAATAAAGAATATGAACAGTATGCAACATCAAAACATCCAAATAAAAAAATAGTAGTCCTATCTTGTATGGATACAAGATTGACTGAACTTTTACCTAAAGCCATGAATCTTAAAAATGGAGATGTTAAACTAATAAAAAATGCAGGTGCTACTATAATGCATCCGTTTGGAAGTATTATGAGAAGTATTTTAGTTGCAATTTATGAATTTGATGTGGATGAAGTTATGGTTGTAGGACACCATGGATGTGGTATGTGTAATGTGGATACAGATAAATTACTAAATAAAATCTTAGATAGAGGAATATCAAATGATGTAATACTTACACTTCGTAGTGCAGGAATTGATACAAAACAATGGTTACATGGATTTGATTCAGCAGAAGATTCTGTAAAAGATAGTATTAATTTAATAAAAAGTCATCCTTTAATTCCAGAAGGAATTATTGTGCATGGTTTGATTATATCACCAGAAACTGGAAAATTAGATGTTGTTATAAATGGGTATGAGGATAAATAATATATTGTTATAGTATATAAG
>NZ_JAGWCS010000147.1:0-8630 GCF_020657705.1 Clostridioides sp. ZZV15-6598
TTTGAAATTTTAAAAAGAAAGGTAGATGACTTTCATGTCAAAAACTAAAATCATACCTTGTAGTGGTATTGGTAAAGCTCATGGTGCTATAGCTAGAGAAGCAGCATTTGAAACAATAAGACGAGAAAATGAAAAATGTGAAACTATGTGTTTAGCCCATATTGTAACTGGAGATGTAGATATTAAAGAAAAAATAGAAAATGAAAAATGTATCACAATAGATGGATGTCCCGCTTTGTGCGCTGCTAAAAATGTTGAGTTAGCAGGTGGTATAGTTGAACAAAGTATAAGGGTAATTGATGAGATGAAAAAACATAGGGGAGCTAAACCTGGTACCGCTACTTATTTAACTAAAGATGGTTGGAAAATGGTTGATAACATAGCATCTAATATATGTGAAAATTTAAGAATTTCATCCTTGGAGGTTAATTAATATGGAAATTAAAATAGGAGTTATCTCATGTAGTGGTGAAGAATGTTTTGGAGGGACTGCAACACGTCTTGCTACTAGAAAAATACTTGAAACTATAAAAACTGATGAGTCTGTTACAATATGTTTACCACTATTTTTAGCTGGTGGTGAAGAGGAAAGAAATTTTGCTAAGGAATATCCTACTATATCTGTAGATGGTTGTAATAAACTTTGTGCAAAAAGAGGCACTGAGAAATACAGTGGTGATGTAAATGGATACATAATAGCTTCTGATATTATAGGTGAAGAGTTAGCTTTTAGCAATATCACATCTTTGAGAGATTTAAAAGAAGAACATAATGAAGCTATTGATAGTCTAGTAATAGAGATAGAAAAAGAAATAAATCGTATTTTAAAGAAGTAAGAAAGTGTATTTTGTATAGTAATATCAATTTCGTCAACTTCTTCTAAGTTTTCAAATTTATCTACATATCTCTCTATTTAATTTATATATCATGTACTTGTTTTTTAACAGTTTACTTGATAGCTAGATTATTAAATAAAGCAATCAATATAAAAACATATAAGGATTATTTTTAGGTGATCTTTATATGTTTTTGTATTGAGAGATAATATTTTAATACATATTGAATTTTTAAATATAAATATAGTTTAAAAATTCAAAAAAAGGGTGGTGAAATATGTCCCAAGGGACATTGGGCAAAATAAGTCCCTCCAGCTTCTTTATACTAAAAAGTATATACTAAATAAGGGTTAAAATAGATAAAAATGATATACTAATTATCTTTTGATAATAAAAAAACATAGAATTTAATTATTTAATCTGGAAAAAGTATTGAACAAATGATTTATTTAGTGTACAATAATCATGTAAAAACATAGTAATGGAGGGAGACATTTCATAATGAAAATTAAGGTAGGAATGAACGGATTTGGAAGAATAGGAAGAGCTGTGTTGAGAATAGCTCAAGAAGAATTAGGAGATAATATAGAAATTGTAGCCATAAATGCAAGAGCAACAACAGAGTCTTTGGCACATTTATTTACATATGATTCATGTTACGGAACTTTTAGAGGTGAGGTAGAAGCAAAGGATGAAGATACACTAATAGTAAACTCTAAAGAAATAAAGATATTGAGATATAATGACCCAGAAGAATTACCATGGAAAGAATTAGGGGTTGATATAGTTATAGAATCAACAGGATTATTTACACAAAGAGAAAAGGCAGAAAAACACATTAAAGCAGGCGCAAAAAAAGTAATAATAACAGCTCCAGGAAAAAATGAAGATATAACTATAGTTGTTGGAGTTAATGAAGAACAATATGATAATGAAAAACATAATATAATCTCAAATGCATCTTGTACTACAAATTGTCTAGCACCATTTGCTAAAGTATTGGACGAAAAATTTGGTATAGTAAAAGGTTTAATGACTACTGTACATTCATATACTAACGATCAAAGAATATTAGATAAGAGCCACAAAGACTTGAGAAGAGCGAGAGCAGCGGCTGAATCTATAATACCTACCACTACAGGAGCAGCAAAAGCTGTGTCAAGAGTATTACCACAATTAGAAGGAAAATTAAATGGTTTTTCACTTAGAGTGCCAACACCAACAGTTTCACTTGTTGATTTAGTATGTGAACTTAAAGAAAACGTTACAGTTGAGCAAGTGAATTCTGTATTAAAAGAAGCTGCTGAAGGAGAATTAAAGGGAGTTTTAGGATATTGTGACAAACCACTTGTTTCTATAGATTACAGAGGAGATTCAAGATCATCTATCATAGATGCTCTGTCCACAATGGTTATAGAGGACAATATGGTCAAAGTAGTTTCATGGTATGATAATGAATGGGGATATTCTTCAAGAACTGTTGACTTAGTAAAATATATAGCTGAAAAATTAAAATAATACATAACTTAAAAAAAATTTTTGAAAAAATTTTATAAAAATAAAAAAAAAAGATTATGAAAAATATTGAAGGAAAAAATTTTTCATAATCTTTTTTGATTCATATAAAAGATACAAGTTACAACTTGTTAGTAGATATTAGGTCGTTAGAGTAGGTTATATCTATTTAGTAAGAAATGGTATCATTTTATATATGAAAGATAATATGTCGAAAACTTGCAGAAATCTGAAAAATTTTTATTATTGGAATACTGGTTTTCATTTTATTTATGATAAAAAAATGACAAATAAAGTTGCAAAGAGTAATATTTATAAGTATAATTAAAAAAGAGAAAAGGTTTTGTTAAGCTTTACAACAAAAGAAAAGAAGGGATGATTCAAAATGGAGAAGTTAACAGACAGGAGACAGGTTAAGGCAGTAAGCATGGAGACATTCGTTTTCATAATATTACTAATAGTTGGATTTGGCTATGTTGGTAGCATTATGGGAGCAGGAATGATGTTCAAAGTAATAATGAGTACAGCACATGCTTTACTATTAGAGACAGTTTTCTTAATTATGGCTATGGCAGTTCTTGCAGGCGCATTAAGCGCACTACTTTCAGAGTTTGGAGTAATAGCATTAATTAATAAAATTTTCGCTATATTTATGAAGCCTTTATATGGATTACCTGGTGCTAGTATAGCAGGAGCTATAACAACTTATTTATCAGATAATCCAGCTATTATACCTTTTGCCAAAGATAAAACATTCACACAGTATTTTAAACAATATCAAGTTCCAGCACTATGTAATTTAGGAACAGCTTTTGGTATGGGACTTATCTTAACAACATTTATGATATCTCAAGGTACAGAATATGTATTGCCAGCATTGATTGGTAACTTAGGTGCAGTAATAGGTAGTGTTGTAAGTGTTAGAATAATGTTGACATTTACTAAGAAGTTTTATAACTATAATCCAGAAGAAGATAAAGCAGCAGGAACATTAGAGAAAAAAGCTGAATTTAGAGAAATAAGAGAAGGAAATGTATTCCAAAGAGGCTTAGATGCTATTCTTGAAGGTGGGAAGATGGGCGTGGACATGGGAATGGCTATAATCCCTGGTGTCCTAGTAGTATGTACATTAGTTATGCTATTAACTTTTGGACCATCTACAGACCCTGTTACAGGTCAAGAGGTTTATACAGGAGCTGCATATGAAGGAATAAAATTACTTCCAGTTCTTGGAGATAAGCTTGGATTTATATTAGAGCCATTATTTGGATTTACATCACCAGAGGCAATAGCATTCCCTATAACTTCATTAGGAGCTGTTGGAGCAGCAATGTCTTTAGTTCCAGAATTTATAAAATCAGGAGCTATAACTCCTAATGATATAGCAGTATTTACAGCAATGGGTATGTGTTGGAGTGGATATTTAAGTACACATATTGGTATGATGGATGCATTAAATGCTAGACAATTAGCTGGAAAAGCAATTCTTTCTCATACAATAGGTGGTTTATGTGCAGGAGCAGCAGCTCACTTTATATTTATGCTCGTATCATAAGTCTGATAAATAGAAATAATTAAAATAAAAAATAATATACAAAAAAATGGTTGTCTATATGCAATAAGAAATTGTGTACTGACAACCATTTTTTTTGAATGAAGATATTTTATAATATATGAACATTAAATTGATATTAGAGTTAAGTTATATTTATGTAAAAAGTAACAAAAATCTGTAGAAATTTATGACAAAATTTAGTACACTAACTATATGTTCTTATTTAAAATTTAAAGGTATGATTAGAAATTACCTAGTAGAGTAAGATTGATTAATAAAAGAATCATAAAACAAAAATATTAATCATAAAAATTATAAAATAACTTACTTAAAATAAAACCATAGAACTTACAAAAATTAAAAAAGCATATAAGTATGGAGGGGTACAATGGATGAATTATTTCATATAGGAATTGATGTAGGTTCTACAACAGTAAAGGTTGTGGTACTTAATAATAACAATATAGTTCATAAAGAATATAAAAGACATTATTCTGATGTGAAGAAATCAGTTAAAGAAGTATTAAATGGAATATACGAAAAATTGGGAGATATAAATGCAACCATTATAATAACTGGTTCGGGAGGAATTGGAATCTCAAAAAAACTTGGGGTAAAATTTGTCCAAGAAGTTATATCTAGTACAAAATCAATAGAATATTTCCATCCGGAAACTGATGTTGTTATAGAACTTGGAGGAGAAGATGCAAAAATAACCTATCTAAGTGGAGGAATAGATCAAAGAATGAATGGTATATGTGCAGGCGGCACTGGAGCATTCATAGACCAAATGGCTTCGCTTCTAAAGACAGATGCTAGTGGTTTAAATGAATTAGCTAAAGGCTACAATGTTATTTACCCAATAGCCTCAAGATGTGGTGTTTTTGCTAAAACAGATATTCAACCTCTTATAAATGATGGAGCTAAGCAGACTGATATAGCAATGAGTATTTTTAATGCAGTTGTCGTACAAACAGTAAGTGTTCTTTCTTGTGGAAGAAAAATAGAAGGCAATGTTGCATTTTTAGGTGGGCCATTGTATTTTTTATCTGAACTTAGAGAAGCTTTTAAAAGAGTATTAGATTTAAAAGATGAAAATGTAATTTTCCCAGAAGATGCACAGCTTTATATCGCTATTGGAGCAGGGTTATTATCAGTAGATGAAGATAGTATAAAACTTAAATCTCTAATAGAAAAACTAGACAATATAAAAAACATTGAAGATGGAGAGGTAAATTTATTAGAGCCTTTATTTAAAGATAAAAATGAGTATCAAGAATTTTTAAAAAGACATGAAAAAGAAAAAATAGATTATGTAGATATAAATTCAATTAAGAAAAATTGTTATCTAGGAATTGATGCAGGTTCTACTACTACTAAAGCCGCGCTTATTGATGAAGATGGAAACCTAGTATATTCTTATTATAATAGTAATGAAGGAAATCCACTAAAAACAACAATAAAGGTCATAAATGAAATATATGATATATTACCAAAAGACGTTAGAATCTTGAGTTCAACTGTAACTGGATATGGAGAGGGACTTATTAAAAAAGCATTAAAAATAGATAATGGGGAAATAGAGACTATAGCACATTATAAGGCTGCTAAATTTTTTAATAAAGATGTAGACTTTATACTTGATATTGGTGGTCAAGATATGAAGTGCTTAAAAATAAAAGATGGTGTAATTGATAATATAATATTAAATGAGGCTTGTTCATCAGGTTGTGGTTCATTTTTAGAGACATTTGCAAGTTCTTTATCTATGACAATAGAAGAATTTGCACATGAAGGTATCTATTCTCAAAGACCTGTAGATTTAGGTTCAAGATGTACTGTGTTTATGAATTCAAGAGTAAAACAATCTCAAAAAGAAGGAGCAAGTGTTGGAGATATATCAGCAGGCTTATCTTATTCTGTAATAAAGAATGCTTTATTTAAAGTAATAAAAATCAGAGATTTAAATGAAATTGGAAATAATATTGTTGTACAAGGTGGAACCTTTTATAATGATTTAGTACTTAGAAGTTTTGAAAAGTTAATTGGCAAAAATGTAATTAGGCCTAATATTTCTGGAATTATGGGTGCTTTTGGTTCAGCTCTTATAGCCAGAGAAAAGTATGAAAGTGGATATCAAACATCTTTATTATCTAAAGAAGAATTGAATAGTATAAAATTAGAAGCAAGTGTAATTAGATGTAAAGGATGCTCAAATCATTGTCTTCTTACAATAAACAAATTTTCTGATAATGAAATTTTTATTTCAGGAAATAGATGTGAGAAGGGAGAAGCCATTTATGGTGATAAAAAGATAGGTTTAGAAAAGAAAAACCCCATAAATCTATTTAAGTATAAATATGATAGGATTTTTAAATACAAACCATTAGAAAAAGATAAGGCAAAAAATGGAGAGATAGGAATACCAAGAGTATTAAATATGTATGAAGATTATCCATTTTGGTTTACATTTTTCAATGATATGGGGTTTAGAGTTGTACTTTCAGATAGGTCATCAAAACAATTATATGAAACTGGTATAACTAGCATTGCTTCTGAAACAGTGTGCTATCCTGGAAAATTAGTCCATGGGCATATAGAAAATTTAATTTCAAAAGGAATAAAAAATATATTCTATCCAAGTGTAACAAATGAAAATAAAGAGGATTTAAGTGCAGATAATTATTATAATTGTCCTGTTGTAATATCCTATTCTGAAGTAATAAAAAATAATGTAGAAAATATAAGAAACGAAGATATAAATTACATAAATCCATTTATAAGTTTAAATGATAAGGAAAAGTTGAAAAAGAGACTTCATGAGGAATTATCAAGACGTTTTACTGGTATAAATATAACTAAGGAAGAAATTAATCATGCAGTTGATAAAGCAACTGATGAACAAAATTCATTTAAGATGGAGATGCAAGCAGCAGGTGAAAGAGCACTTAAGGAGATAAAGGAGAGAAACTTAAAGGGAATTGTATTATGCGGTAGACCATATCATATAGATCCAGAAATAAATCATGGAATGCCAGAGCTTATAAATTCTTTAGACATGGCAGTGCTTACTGAAGATTCTATATGTCACTTAGCCAATATGCAAAGACCACTTAGAGTTGTAGACCAATGGGTCTATCATTCAAGATTATACAAAGCAGCTAGTTTTGTAAGAGATAAAAATTATTTAGAATTGGTTCAACTTAATTCATTTGGGTGTGGCTTAGATGCAGTAACTACAGACCAAGTTCAAGAAATACTTAACGAAAAATCTAAAATATATACTATCATAAAAATTGATGAAGGTAATAATTTAGGAGCTGCAAAGATAAGAATGAGGTCTTTAAAAGCAGCTATGTTTGAGAGAGAAAGTAAAAATATAGATGTAAGAAATATGAAGGTAGATAGAATACAGTATGCAAAGAATAATCCAATAACGAACAAACATACTATATTAGCACCACAAATGTCACCTATACATTTTCAATTTCTTGAAGAAGCTGTAAATTTGAGTGGATATAAGATAGAAATTTTAAAAGATACAGATAGTAGTGTTATTGAGGAAGGTTTGAGATATGTAAATAATGATGCTTGTTATCCAGCTATAATAGTAGTAGGTCAATTAATAACAGCATTAAAGTCTGGAAAATATGATTTAAATAATACATCTGTTGCAATAACTCAAACTGGTGGTGGTTGTAGAGCTACAAACTATATTGGATTTTTAAGAAAAGCTATGTATGATGCAGGATTTAAAGATGTCCCAGTTATTGCACTTAGTGTAAATGGAATAGAAGATAGTGGAATAATGGATAATGTATCGTTAAAATTAATCAATAGACTTTTTATGTCTGTTGTATATGGAGATTTATTGATGAAAGTACTCTATAGAGTGAGACCATATGAGAAAGTTATTGGAAGTACAAATGCTCTATATGAAAAATGGGTCGATATATGTAAAAAATCTCTTGTCAAAGCTAAAATTTCTGTATTTACTAAAAATATAAAAGAGATAGTAAATGAGTTTGACAACCTAGAGATACTAGATATTAAAAAACCCAAAGTAGGTTTAGTTGGAGAAATATTAGTAAAATTTCATCCAATTGCAAACAATAATCTAGTGAATATATTAGAGCGAGAAGGAGCTGAAGCAGTTGTACCAGACCTTACAAATTTCTTTTTAAGTTGTGCGTTTAATACTATTTATAAACACACTCATTTAGAGGGAAGTAGAAAAAGTAGAATGATAGGAGAAGCCTTTATATATATAACAAGTATATACCAAAGAGTATATAAAAAAGCACTTGATAAAAGTAAAAGATTTTATGCTCCAGGAAATATAAAAACAGTTGCTAAAAATACAGAACCAGTAGTATCATTAGGAAATCAAACTGGAGAAGGATGGCTTTTAACAGGTGAGATGGTTGAATTATTAAATGAAGGTGTGGAAAATATTATTTGTATGCAGCCTTTTGGATGTTTACCTAATCATATAATTGGTAAAGGTTCTATAAAAGAATTAAAAAGATTATATAAGAATGCAAATATAATTCCTATTGATTATGACCCTTCTGCAAGTGAGGTAAATCAGCTTAACAGGATAAAACTTATGCTTTCTAAAGCTTTTAAAAATATAGAAGATTAATATTTCATATATTGAAAATTTATGGCTTTCTAAATAAGTTACTATTATATTAAAAATTATAAAAAGAGTTACTCTATAT
>NZ_JAGWCS010000148.1:0-8571 GCF_020657705.1 Clostridioides sp. ZZV15-6598
CCTTTGCCTTCGTCGGCAGCGTCAGTTTTATATAAGAGACAGGGCATATTTTTAATATATATTTAGAATTTTAATCCTTCTTATAATGTAAGTAGCTTGTTTTGTATTACTTAGATTTATAAGGAGTTTTTTTATTGAAAAAACTACATAATATAATTGAGGAGAGGTGTTTTAAAGTGATTTTTTATATAAGATTAAGAAAATAACGCACGATTATGGTTATTATAATATTAAATTAGAAGTATCATTTAAGGATAAAATTAAACAAGCAAATTCTTAATGAATTTAATTATAGAGCCATAATCTCGTGCTATATATTAAATAAAAAATAGTATATAAGGAGAATATGGATATGACAAAAAAAGGAATAATAGTAGGACTAAACATAAATAGTAAATCTGACGATTTTAATGAACTAATGATTGAGCTTGAAAACTTATGCTCAGCATGTGATATTGATGTTGTAGGAAGTATAACTCAAAATGCAAAGCAGGTTAATAGAGCCTATTATATTGGTACAGGTAAAGTTGAAGAATTATTAAATATAATAAAGCAAGAAAATGCAGATATAGTTGTGTTTTATAATGAGCTTTCTACATCACAGCTTAAAAACCTTGAAGAAAAATTTAACTGTGAAATTATAGATAGAACAGCATTGATACTTGATATATTTGCACAAAGGGCAAAAACTAGAGAAGCTAAACTTCAAGTAGAAGTAGCAAGTTTAAGATATATGTTACCAAGGCTTATAGGCTCAAATGAAAATTTAGGTCGTCAAAGTGGTGGAGTAGGTACTAAAAATAGAGGTTCTGGTGAGAAGAAATTAGAGCTCGACCGTAGAAGAATAGAAGAAAAAATAACTTCTCTAAATAGAGAATTAGATGATTTAAAATTCCAACGAGAAACTCAAAGAAATATGAGAAAAAAATCTAATCTTCCAAATGTAGCACTAGTTGGATATACAAATGCTGGAAAATCTTCAATAATGAATGAATTAGTTGATATATTTAAAAACTCTGAAGAAAAGAAAGTATTTGAAAAAAATATGCTATTTGCGACACTAGAAACTTCTATTAGAAACATAGTTCTTCCAGATAATAAAGAATTTTTATTGTCTGACACAGTTGGATTTGTAAGTAATCTACCACATGATTTAGTAAAAGCATTTAGGTCGACATTAGAAGAAGCATGCGAAGCAGATGTATTGTTGCATGTTATTGACATTTCAAACCCAAGCTATAAAAATCATATTAAAGTAACAGAAGATACTTTAAAGCAAATTGGCGCAAATGATATACCTATAATAAATGTTTACAATAAAATTGATTTAGTTGATGAAGAATTATTAAATGATATTGTAGATGATATAGATAATGATGGTATATTTATTTCAGCTAAAAAAAATATAAATATAGACAAAATGATAAAATATATTTGTGATAGCATATTTAAAGACTATATAAGATGTAAGCTCTTGATTCCATACAGTGAAGGTCATGTAGCTTCTTACTTTAATAATAATACAAGTGTCATAAATACAGAATATATGGAAGAGGGAACTCTTTTAGATGTAGAATGTAGTAATATAGAATATAATAAGTATAAAAAGTATGTTTTAGAATAAACCTTGTACAAGGTATTGTAATCTAGAATTTACTTAAAGCAGTTAATTTAGGGTTAAGTTGTAAAATTATTATAACTTATAATTTTTATAAAGCGGTATAGTTATCCAAACTATACCGCTTTATTATATATGACAAAAAATAAGATTATTGACATAAAAGTGATTAATTACTATAATATAGGTAACTAGTTACTAATTATAGCTACTATTAAGATTATGGACATTAGTATAAATTAACACATAAATTAACTTTCTAAAATAGTAAAAGAAGGAGATAATTGGCATGAAAAATACAGTGATAATTTATAAAAGTAAGTATGGTTCAACAAAAAAATATGCTAAATGGCTTTCAGAATCATTGATTTGTGACACTTTTGAAATTAAGGATATAAATATAGAAAAGATTATAGAGTACGATACAATTATTTTAGGTGGAGGTCTTTATGCTTGTAATATAGCAGGAATTTCTTTTTTAAAAAAGTATTATGATAAATTAGCAGGTAAAAATCTAATTGTTTTTGGTGTAGGAGCATCTCCATGTGATGATTCAGTAATAAGAAAATTGAGAGAAGTTAATTTTAAGGATAAGTTGAATAATATTCCTTGTTTTTACTGCCGTGGCGAATGGGATGAAACAAAAATGTCATGGCTTGATACTACTCTTTGTAGTTTTCTTAAAAAGTCAATAGCTAAAAAACAACGTCAAGGTTTTAATCCAATAGAAGCTCCTTTATTATTAGGGGAAGATTTTGATTGGTGTGATAAAAAGTATCTAAATCCAATACTTGATTATGTGGATAAACTTCAAAACACAAACTTATAACTATATTGTAGTTTATAGAGTAATTGATTCTTAAAAATACAATTTCTTTATTAGTTCTCCTGTATCTGAAAGGGGGGCTTTTTTTATTTGTAAATTTATGTTATATTGATATGAATTTATTATTGTGTAAAAATGATATTAATAGAAATTTAAACAATTTGTTTGAAAAATAGAGTAGTCTAAACTCTTAAAGAGGGGGTTTTAAATAGTGGATATAAATAAACTAGTAATTATGCAAAGAGAATACTATAATACAGGCAAAACAAGAGATGTATCATTTCGTTTGGAGCAGTTAAAAAAGCTAAAGTCAGCTATATTACAAAATGAAGATAAAATACTTGTGGCATTAAAACAGGATTTAAATAAATCAAACTTTGAAGGATTTATGACAGAAGTAGGTATTTTATATAGTGAATTAAATTTTGCTATAAAAAATATAAAAAAATGGAGCAAAACGAAAAGAGTTCGTTCAAGTATGGTCAATTTTCCATCTATATCTAAGGTTATTCCTCAACCTTATGGGGTCACACTTATAATGTCACCTTGGAATTATCCATTTCAATTAGCTCTTATACCATTGGTTTGGTCATTAGCAGCAGGCAATTGTGCAATAATAAAACTTTCTGAGTACTCTGTATCAACTTCACATATAGTTAAAGATATACTTGAAAGTACATTTTCAAAAGAATATATTGCAGTAGTTCAAGGTAACCAAGAAGAAAGTGAAAAAGTACTTTTAGAGAAATTTGATTATATATTTTTTACAGGAAGCACTGCTGTAGGTAAAGTAGTTATGAAAGCAGCATCAAAGCATTTAACTCCTATAACTTTAGAGCTAGGAGGAAAAAGTCCTTGTATTATATTAGAAGATGCAGATATAAATCTTACTGCAAAAAGATTGACATGGGGAAAGCTAATAAATGCAGGACAAACTTGTGTAGCCCCAGATTATATTTTAGTACATGAGAATAAAAAAGATGAGTTAATAGAGAAAATGAAATATTATATTGAACAGTATTTTGGAGATAATCCATGTGATAATGAACAATTTCCTAAAATCATAAATGAAAAGCATTTTAAGCGTATAATATCCCTTATTGATATGGAAAAGGTAGTATATGGTGGGAATTATAATAATGATACATTAAAAATAGAGCCAACGATAATAGATGATGCTAGTTGGGATGATGATATAATGAAGGAGGAAATATTTGGACCAGTATTCCCTGTTTTGACATATAAAAACTTAGAGGAAGCTATGCAAGAAATTATACAAAGACCAAATCCATTAGCTCTTTATATATTTACAAAAAATAAGTATCTGGAAAATAAAGTTTTAGAACTGATTCCAGCAGGAGGATGTTGTGTAAATGATACAATTATTCATATAGCTACCAATTACTTACCATTTGGTGGAGTTGGTGAAAGTGGTATGGGCTCATATCATGGTAAGGCAGGATTTGATACATTTACTCATTATAAAAGTGTATTAAAAAAATTAAATTTAGATATTCCTATTAGATATGCACCATATAATGATAAATTAATTAAAATTCTTAAAAAAATGATGTAAACTATATTGTAGAAAAAATACAAATCAAATTTAAAATACATATTTTGATTATATTTTATGCAATTAAAAATTTTAATTTGTCATATTTGTTATAAAAGTAGTAATTTTGTGATAAAATTTAGTTATATAGAAATAAGGAGGAAAAAATGAAAATTAATTGGAATACAAAGTACACGACAATAGCAATTTATACGTTTATAATAGCTGCTTGTAGTATTATATTCTATCTTATATCATCACAAATTGATGTATTCTCTAACAATTTAGATATTATGTTTACAACATTACAGCCATTTATAATAGGGTTTGCTATTGCATATCTTCTGAATTTTATTTTGAAATTTTATGAAGAAAGGCTTTTTATCAAAAGTGAAAAATTAAAAAACCTAAAACAAAAATCAAAAAGAGGATTGGGTCTTTTATTAACATATGCAACAGCTGCATTGATACTTTACTTATTTATGCAATTCGTATTACCTCAAGTAATTGAGAGTATTGTTGGATTAGCAAATGATATACCTATGTATGTAAACAACGCAACTAAGCTTCTTGATAAATTAATGACTGATTTAAATCTTGATGAACAATACTTTAATTTAGCAGTAGATAAATGGAATGAATTTGTCACATACATTATAAAATTTGTAACAGACTTAATACCAATACTAGGAAACATGTTGAAGAATATAGCTTCTAGTATATGGAATATCGTACTAGGTTTGATTGTTTCAGTATATTTACTAATTGATAAAGAAAAATTCTATGGATTAAGTAAAAAAATAACTTATGCACTTTTTACAGAAACACAAGCTGCTAAAATTCTAGAGTTAACTCACAGAAGTAACTATACATTTGGTAGATTTTTAGGTGGTAAGATATTAGATTCATTTATTATAGGTATTTTGACATTTGTAATACTTACAGTAGTAAAAATGCCATATACATTATTAATATCAGTAATAATTGGTATTACAAATATTATTCCATTCTTTGGACCACTGTTTGGAGCAATACCATCTACAATAATAGTAATGTTTGTTTCTCCAATACAAGCACTATGGTTATTGTTAATTATATTAATAATACAACAAATAGATGGAAATATTATAGGGCCTAAAATACTTGGAGACTCAATTGGTATATCTGCATTTTGGATTTTATTCTCATTGTTGGTTGCAGGTAAATTATTAGGCTTTGTTGGAATGGTAATAGGAGTTCCTCTATTTGCAGTAATTTATTCTATAATTAAAGATATTATTGAGGGTAAATTAGATAAAAAAGGATTGCCAACAGATACTTCTGATTATATGTAATTAAAAATATATAAATTAATAAAATATTTAAAGCACTGAGACAGTTAAAATCTTGGTGCTTTTTAGATAATAAATTCATTATAGAAGAGGTGTTTTTTGTGGCATTTATAGAATGTAAATTTAAATCAAAATATACAGGAGGAGAGACTGATATAATCGTAGTTTTACCTGTAGCAAATGGGAAAGAACTATTTAATGGTAAAGAAATATATGACTTTGAAGGTAAGTTTAAAACATTGTACTTATTTCATGGACTAGAAGATGACCAAAGCTCATGGATTAGATACACTAATGTAGAACATTATGCTAAAACCAAAAATATAGCTTTAGTAATACCAAGAGTAGAAACTAGTTTTTACACAGATATGTTATATGGGCATAAATATTTCACTTTTGTAAGTGAAGAGTTACCTAGATTTGTTAGATCTATATTTCCTTTATCAGATAAGAGAGAAGATAATTTTGTAGCTGGAATGTCTATGGGAGGGTATGGAGCTTTAAAATTAGCACTTTCAAAACCAAACGAATTTTCAGCTGTAGCAAGTTTTTCTGGTTCACCTGATATGATTCATGAGTTGGAAAATCAGCAAATAGAAACAAATTCTGATATTCTATTCCATGACTTTGGAAAACCAGAAGATGCTAGAAATAGTGAGAATGATTTACTTTACATACTTAAGAATCTTAAAGATAGCAATAAAGATATTCCTAAAATTTATCAATTTTGTGGTGATAGGGATTTTTTATATAAAAATAATCAAACATTTAAAAAATATGCAGAATCTTTAGATGTTGACATTGTATATGAAGAGTGTGTTGGTGGTCATGAATGGCGTCTATGGGATTTGTGGATAAAGAAATTTATAGATGTAATTGGATAATCATTTTATTGTCATTAGGACAAAATACTATAAAGTATTTTTAAACATAATAAAGACTGAAATATTAAAATGCAATTATGATTTCAAAATTTCAGTCTCTAAAAAGTTCAATAAAATTTTATTAAGTTCTTATGCGAGTTATTATTGGAGTAAAATTATCAACTATATCTATGTAGTATTTACTCAATTCTTCTAGAATATCTTCGCATAAGTCAGTGCTGTGACCAAGGTTAATTAGAAACTGTTTTGTAAAATATTTTATTACAGATTGAGAAGATATATCATATTTATGTGAAGTATATACCCTAATTATCTCAGGTTTCATAGCGAGTATACCAATACAAGAAAGTATCAATTCGTCATGTTCTATAGATTCTTTTTCATTAACATATCTTTTCATGACCATTTCAGTTACACCTCGTTGATAGCTTAAAATAGCTTCCTCATAAGCTATATCTAAATAAAAGTTTCTATACGCTTCATTTTTTAAAAGAAAACAAAGGTCAGCATTCATAGCAAGAAAGAACATCATCATTGTACCTTCTTCATGATAATTATAGATTAAAGATTGCATTTCATCCCTTATATCTTCATATATTATAGCTCCTATTTCACTTTTACTTGAGAAATAATAACTTATTAAGCCTAAATTTATATTGGCTCTTTCTGCAATTTGCCTAGTTGTTGTCTTGTGATAACCTTGTTCAAAAAATAATTCTCTAGCAGCACTTATAATACTAGCTTTTGTTTCCTTACCTTTTTCTGATTTTGACATATTTACTGTGTATACCTTTCTTTTCAATCTTTTTTTGAAAATTTGCTAACTATAAATATCGTAACCGAACCACCTATTATAGGTACTAAAATTCTGTCAAAGACAGTTAGGATGCCAATCATATTTAGAAATGCTAATATCGCACTTACTATGACAGCACAGATAGCTCCTTTTTTTGTAGCACCTTTCCAGGAAAGACCAATGACAAATGGTGCAAATATTACACCTGTACATAATGGTGCTGGCCAAAATAATAGTTCTAATAAACTGTCAAACTTGAGTGCTATAATTGCTCCTATTATAGCTGTTAAAGCTGAGGCAATTTGAGAGTATTTAAGAGTATTTTTTAAATCATTAAACTCTATATTAGGATGTAATAATTTATTATAAATATCTCTCGATATTATGGCACTCATGGAGGTCATTAATGAGTCAGCAGTAGACATTATGGCAGCTAATATAGCAGCTAAGAATAATACAGAAATTAAAGGAGGTAGAGTTGTTGATATCATTTGAGGTAAAACCTGAACAGATGATATGTTTGGAAATAAACTACCACCAATAGCTCCAATTATGCCTATAGGGAAAGCAAGAAATAATAGTATAAATCCTGCAATAACACTGCTTTTAACTGCATTTTTAGCATTATCAGCACATTGGTATCTCAAAAAACTCTCATAAGAAAATATTGAACCTAAAACCAATGGTAAAACTGTATACATAAAATCACTAAGCGACTTATTTCCTGGGAAGAATGGTTCTTTTACCATTGATTGTAACATAAGTAAAGGGTTGTCGCCAACTAATTTTAAGCTTATATAAGCCACTATTGGCAAAAATACTACACAAATAGCAAGTTGAATAAATGCAGATACTGCAACTCCCCACATTCCTGATGCATAAGTATATATAATGATTACTATGACTCCTACAATTACAGCTATATCATAAGGAATACCAAATGCAGTAGATACAGAACCAAAAGATATTAATTGACTGCCCATAATAGCTAATATTGATATTGGTGTTACAAGACATTGATAAGCTCTTAAGAATATACTATGACCATATCTGGTTTCAATATAGTCAGCAGGTGTTATATCACAGGATAAGCTTCTTAATTTTCCTGCAAAAAATGCATTTACAAAACAAGCTAAAGCCGCACCTATAGTAGAGTACATACCAACCCATAGTCCTCTTTCAGCTCCCCATTGAACTCCACCAACCAAACATCCTCCACCAAAAGATGTAGCAGCAATAGTTGCGGCAAGTATGGGTAAAGGAAGATTTCTACCCGCAATTAGGAAATCGGATGCTGTTTTAACTTTTTTAGAAAAATAAAAACCAATCCATATGTACACTGCACACGTAGCAATTAAAAGTAACATAATTTTTTCTCCTTATATAATATTTTTTGAATAAAATTTATAAAATATATTTTAAATATATTTTATATAAAAGTAAGACAATATTGATTTTAACTGGCTTTGGATTAGTGTAGCTACAATAATTTAACAGATGATGTTATGTAAAAGTTAGATAAAATAAGAAAATTGAAAATTCTGAAATTAAAGATTATAAT
>NZ_JAGWCS010000149.1:0-8546 GCF_020657705.1 Clostridioides sp. ZZV15-6598
TTTTTTCAGTGACACGGCTACATCCGTAATCTACACCTAGGCCTTCTTCGGCAGCGTAAAATTTGTATAAGAGACAGTTTTAGTTTTGTGTAAAAGTAAAATTAGTTGTAGTTGTTTTTAAAGTTGTTTAACTTCAATTGAGATTTGAGTTATATATTCATCAATATCTCGGACGCTTATATCATATAGAAGATATTCTTCATAAACAAAATCTCCTATGCATAAATTATTATCCTTAAAAAAGTTTAATAATTTTTTATAAGTTGTTTCAAGTGTATCATAACCTCCCTTATGATAAGCAGTTACATAGAGTCCTTTTGGTTTGATTGATATTGGACATTTTTTGTATCCGCTATTAACTTTAGTAAACAAGTATGAATATGATTCAAAATTTTTATTTAGTATATCCTCACCTTTAATAATAGAACCAATCAAACAATCATCACTTAGTTCATAGTTATCCATAAAATTGATACATTCATATAAGAATTTCTCTTCATCGTCTCCCATAAATTGTTCAGTTTCTATAAGAGGACTTTTAACTATATATTCTTCTTCATGTTCTTCTAAAGTAATAGTATTTATATCAATATCACAAGCTTTTTTAGTAAGTGCAATAGTGGATTCCATTAAAGTTTTAATATTATTTAATTTTTCAATCTCATTATTAATATCAATACTCTTTTTTTCTAAAAGTTCAATTAATAAACTTGGAGTTCGTTTATCTATATAAGCTTTAATTTCTTTTAAAGGCATTTTTATTTCTTTAAGTGAGGAGATTATACTAAAAATACTAAGTTGATGATATGAGTAGTACCTATATCCATTTTCTTTTTTCAATTCTGGAGAGAAAAGACCTATATCATCATAATGAAAAAGAGTTTTTTTATTGACTCCACAAATCTTTGCAAATTCACCAGTGGTAAAGTAATTTTTTGAATTTTGGCTCATAATTAAAATTCCTCCTTGACTATCCTGTTACAGTATAGTTTATCATAATATTTTGTAAAGGAGTGTGAAAGTATGAAAAAATTAATTCGTTTTTTAAAACCGTATAGAGTTTTGATTGTTACAATGTTGATATTTACGTTTTTGCAAACACTTGGAACTTTATATATACCAACTCTTACGGCAAGTATAGTAAATAATGGTGTAGTAAAGGGAGATATAAATTATATTGTAAAAACAGGTGTATTGATGCTAATAGTAGCAGGAATAACAGCTCTATCAGCTGTATTAGTTTGTAAAGTATCAGCAAATCTTTCATCGGGATTTTGTAGAGATATTAGAGAAGCAGTATTTGTAAAAGCTCAAGAATTATCAATAAATGATTTTAATAAAATAGGTACAGCATCTATGATTACTAGGAGTACTAGTGATATTACTTTAATAGGTCAATCTTTATTTATGTTTATTGAGTTGGTGTTACCAGCACCAATTATAACTATTTCTGGATTATTTTTAGCTTATTCTATAGACAGAGTAATGACAATTATTATTGTTGTAATAATGGTTTTATTCATGCTATTTGCATGCTTAGTTGGTAAAAGAGTTATCAAATTATTTAAGATAATGCAAATAAAAATGGATAATATGAATAGAGTGTTACGTGAAGCTGTAACTGGAGTAAGAGTTATAAGAGCTTTTAATAGAAGTAGTTTTGAAAAGAATAGATTTGATAAAACTGCAATAGATTATTCTCAAACAGCAATTTCAATAAATAAGATATTTGCAGTACTTATGCCTATTGTAATGTTAATAATGAATTTAGGTATAGTAAGTATTATTTGGTTTGGTGGGATAAGAGTAAGTAATGGAAATATGGAAATAGGTCATATAATGGCATTAGTTGAGTATTGTATCTTAATTTTATTTTATCTAATCATGGCAGTAATGGTATTTATGTACATACCTAGAGCAGGAGCTTGTGCAGATAGAGTAAATCAAATATTAGACATAGTACCTGAAATTGTAGATGGAAATAATTCTGAAAATATTATTTCAGAAAGAGGGCATTTAGCCTTTAAAAATGTAACATTTTCATATTCAGAATCAGAGGAACCTGTCTTAAGCAATATAACATTTGAAACAAACTCTGGAGAAGTAACGGCAATTATAGGAAGTACTGGTTCTGGCAAATCTACGATTGCAAATGTAATACCACGTTTTTTTGAAATTCAAGAAGGTGAGATATCTATAAATGGTCAAGATATTAAGAATATGTCTCAAAAAGAGCTTAGAGATAAAATTGGATTTGTACCACAAAAAGCATTCTTATTTAGTGGAACAATAGAAGAAAATATAAAGTATGGAAAAGAAGATGCAAGTATTGAAGAAATAAAACATGCAGCAAACATAGCTCAAGCCGATGAGTTTATTTCTAGTATGGAAGATAACTATGATTCATTTGTAGCTCAAGGTGGAAACAATTTATCTGGTGGACAAAAGCAAAGAATTTCTATTGCAAGGGCATTAGTTAGAAAGCCAGAAATATATATATTTGATGATAGTTTTTCTGCATTAGATTTTAAGACAGATAAAAAACTTAGAAGAGCATTGAAAGATGAAATTAAAGATTCAACAGCTATAATTATAGCACAACGTATAAGTACAATCATGGATGCCAATCAGATTATAGTTTTAGACGAAGGTAAAATTGTAGGTGTTGGTAAACACAAAGATTTACTTAGAGAGTGTGATGTTTATAAGCAAATTGCAGATTCACAGCTTAGTAAAGAAGAGCTTGCATAGCAAAAAAGAAAGTCAATTTGTTTATTTGGAGGTGTAATATGAGTGAAAATATAACAGAAAAAAAAGAAGTAGATGTACTTAGTTTTGAAGATGGTATGTCAGCAGAAAAAGCTAAGGATACAAAAAGAACTACAAAAAGACTATTAAAATATATGTCAAAACAAAAGTTTAAGATACTAACAATTTTTATTGCAGTATTAATAAGTTCAGCGCTTACAGTTTTAGCACCAATGATTATGGGGAAAGCTATTGACCAATTATTTAATGGAATTAAAACGGCGGTCCAAACTGGCACAAAATTTAGTGTAAACTTTAGCACTATGGGAGGTATAATATCAGTACTTTTAAGCTTGTATTTGCTTAGTTCAGTATTTATATACATACAACAATATATTATGGCAGGAGTTGCACAAAATTTAGTTCTTAGTATGAGAGAAGATTTAAGTGATAAGCTAAATAAACTTCCACTTAAATATTATGACTCACATAAAAAGGGAGAAACTCTTAGTATAGTTACAAATGATTTAGAAAAGGTTGCAGATAGTCTGCAAGAAGGATTAATGCAACTTATTACAGCAGTAGTTACGGTGATTGGTTCTATAGTTATGATGATAAACATAAGTATATCACTTACAATAGTATCAGCTATAACATTAGGAGTTTCATTATGTATTACTATTGTAATTGCTGGAAAATCACAAAAAAGATTTTCAGAAAACCAAAAGGCTTTAGGTGAATTAAATAGTAACATAGAGGAGATGTTTACTGGTCAAGTGGTAGTTAAGGCGTTTAGTAAAGAAGAAGATACTATTAAAAACTTTAAAATAGTAAATCAAAATCTTTATAATGCTAGTAGAAAAGCACAATTCTCATCATATTCAATATCTCCAATCATTAGATTTGTAAATCAAATTGGGTATGTGGTTATAGCAGTTGTAGGTGGTATATTTGCAGCGAATGGAACAATGACTCTTGGTAGTATACAGGCATTTATTCAATATGTAAATCAATCATCAGAGCCTACTACAGAAATATCTTATATTACAAATATGCTTCAAGCAGCAATTGCATCTGCTGAGAGAGTGTTTGGAGTTATGGATGAAATAGAGGAAGTAAAAGATAAAGAGCCTTCAAAAGTTATAAATATACCTAAAGGTAAGGTAGAATTTGAACATGTTAAATTTGGATATAGTGATGATTCTATTCTTATGAAAGATATTAATATTAAGTTAAATGCAGGAGATAAGATTGCAATTGTTGGGCCAACAGGAGCTGGAAAAACAACTCTTGTAAATTTACTTATGAGATTTTATGAGATACAAGAGGGTAGAATTACTATTGATGGTATTGATATAAAGGATTTAAAACGTGGAGAACTTAGAACAATGTTTGGAATGGTACTTCAAGATACATGGTTATTTAATGGAAGCATAAAAGAAAATATCGCTTACAGTAAATCAGATGCTACAATGGAAGATGTTGTAAGAGCAGCAAAAGCAGCAAGAGTAGACCACTTTATAAGAACTTTACCTCAAGGATATGATACTATATTAACGGAAGATGCTTCTAATTTATCTCAAGGTCAAAAACAACTTTTAACAATTGCCAGGGCAATACTTTCAGACCCATCAGTGTTAATTCTCGATGAAGCAACTTCTAGTGTAGATACTAGGACAGAAGTTGAAATTCAAAAGGCTATGAATAACTTGATGAGAGGAAGAACTAGCTTTGTTATCGCACATAGATTATCAACTATTCGTGATGCAGATTTAATATTAGTAATGAAAGAAGGTACTATTATTGAACAAGGAAACCATAAAGAGCTTCTTGATAATAAAGGATTTTATGAGGAACTTTATAATAGTCAATTTTCAAGAGAATATGATGAAGAAGTTGTATAATTTAATGGAAGATTTATAATCTATATTCCATGATTTTTAAAGAATAAAACCAACTCAATGACTTACTTTGAAAATAAGTAACATGAATAAAGGCTATGTAGAATACAAAAACATTTGATGTATTCTATATAGCCTATTTATTTTGTCATTATGGTGTAAAGCTTAAGCATGAGATAAAATTGGAAACATTAAATTATCTGAAAAACTTTCTTTGCCACATATATGCCATAAAGATGCACTTATTTTACGGAGATTTAACAAAGTCGAGTAAAGTATACTCTAAATATAAAATAAATCAAAGTTAGTTAAAAAATTGAGAGGTGATAAAAATGGAAAAAAAGTTAAACTACAGATTTGAAATGAAACATAAAATAACTGAAGCGGATGTCTTAGCTTTGAAATCAAGACTTTATCCAATAATGAAAAAAGATGCAAATGCATCAAAAGATGGAAAATATCTTATTAGAAGTTTATATTTTGATACACCAGAAGATAAAGCTCTTTTTGATAAGCTAAATGGTGTTGCAATAAGAGAAAAGTTCAGAATAAGATTTTATAATAATGATTGTTCTTTTATAAAATTAGAAAAAAAAATAAAACACTATAATATGACATCAAAGCTATCAGCTAGTTTAACTAAAAAAGAAGTATTGAAGATATTAAATAATGATATTGAATTCTTAAAAGAATCAACAAACTGTTTATTAAGGGAGTTTTATTTAAAGATAAAATGTGAAAGATTGGAGGCAAAAAGTATAGTCGATTACGATAGAGAAGCTTTTATTTATCCAGTTGGAAATGTAAGAGTTACAATCGATAGTGACATCAAAACTGCTGTAAATTCAACTGATTTATTTAATAAAGAATTGCCAACTGTTTCAGTTATTGATGAAAATATGACTGTATTAGAAGTTAAATATGATGAATTTATACCAGATTTTATAAAAGATTTAGTTCAAATTAATAAAACTACTTCTACAGCTGTTTCAAAATATGCATCAAGTAGGTTATATACATAAGAATAAAAATTTAAGATTTAGATAAAGACATGTTTAAATAAAATTTAAAGAAAAAACAAAGAAATAGGAAGGATGATTTTAATTATGACATTTAATGATATTTTTAAGTCAAGTTTTATAGAAAACGTATCAGGTTTTTCATTTGTGGATAGTGCTTTAGCTCTAGGCTCAGCATTTTTAGTTGGTTTGTTTATATATATGGTTTATAAGAAGACATATATGGGAATTATGTATTCTCGACCATTTAATGTATCACTTGTAGCACTTACTATGCTTACAACTTTTGTAATATTGGCAGTTACATCAAATGTAGTCTTATCTCTAGGTATGGTTGGAGCTTTATCTATAGTAAGATTTAGAACAGCAATTAAAGACCCAATGGATTTAGTATTTCTATTTTGGTCATTGGGTTCAGGCATAGTTTTAGGGGCAGGTTTAATTCCATTAGCTGTAATGGGGTCAATAATTATGGGATTAATTTTAATCTTTTTTTCAAATAAAACAATATCTGAAACACCATATATATTAATGGTAAATTGTAATAATGAAGATTCAGAAGACATTGCAACTGATAAAATCAAAAGGGTATTTTCTAAATATCAAATAAAATCAAAGAGTGTGACACCAGAAAAAGGTATAGAGTTGGTGTTTGAAGTTAGAATGAAAGATGGAGAAACAAGTCTTATAAATGATTTAAGTCAAGTAGATGGAGTTACTAATGCAGTTCTTGTAAGTTACAATGGTGATTATGTAGCATAGAGAGGAGTAATCTTTTATGAAAGATAAAAAACTTACCCTTCTTATCTCATTTATGGTTGTATTTTTATGTGCAATAGTTGGAATATACAGTATATCTGGAAATAAAGGTGTTGATTTATATAGTGATGCGTATATTGAAAAATATTTTGATAGAGACAAAGTTATGGAAATTAATATAGAAATAGATGATAGTGATTTAAAAGATATGAATGAAAATGCTATAAAAGAAGAATTTAAAGTTGCAAAAGTGACTGTAGATGGTGATTCATATGGAAATGTTGGAATCAGGACTAAAGGAAATTCCAGTCTTACATCTGTAGCAAATAGCGATAGTGATAGATATAGTTATAAGATTAATTTTGATAAATATAACACTAGTCAAAGTATGGAAGGGCTTACTCAATTAAATCTTAATAACTGTTACTCTGACCCCTCTTATATGAGAGAGTTTATAACATATAGTATTTGTGAAGATATGGGATTAGCTACTCCAGAATTTGCATATGCAAAGGTTTCTATAAATGGTGAATATCATGGTTTATATTTAGCAGTGGAAGGATTAAAAGAATCTTATCTTGAAAATAACTTTGGAGATGTAACTGGTGATTTATATAAGTCTGATGAAGGTGCTTCATTGGAGTACAATGGAGATGATTCAGAAAGTTATTCAAATTTAATAGTTGAAAGTGATAAAAAAACAGCTGATTGGTCTAAGGTCACAAAACTATTAAAATCTCTAGATACAGGTGAAGACATTGAAAAGTATCTTGATGTAGATTCTGTTCTTAAAAATATAGCAATAAATACAGCTTTATTAAATCTCGATAGTTATCAAGGTAATTTTGCTCATAATTACTATTTATATGAACAAGATGGAGTATTTTCTATGTTACCTTGGGATTTTAATATGTCATTTGGCGGATTTGGTGGTGCTGGTAAAGGCGAAGATGAACAATCAATATATATTGATGAACCAACAACAGGTAATTTAGAAGACAGACCTCTAATATCTGCATTATTAAAAAATGAGACATATAAAACAAAATATCATGAATATCTAGAAGAGATAGTAACAAAATATTTAGGTTCAGATTATCTAGAAAATATGACAACAAAAGTACATGACTTAATAGCATCATATGTAAAAGAAGACCCAACAGCATTTTATACATATGAAGAATTTGAAAAAAATATAACATCTTCAATTGAAAGTTCTAATGATGATAAAGGTGGTAATAAGGGCTTTGGCAATCAAGAATTTAATAATAAAGATTCTAATGATGAAAATAACGAAAATAAAAGTGATGAAAAAGGAGTTAATGCAGAGCTTACTTTAAGTGAAGTCAAAAATAATACAGATAATCAGGATGTAGACAATAATGAAGATAAGAATAATACAAATAACAAAGATAGCACAAATAACAATGAAAGCGATGATAAGAGTAAAGAGAATTTAGAGGGTCCTATGGGTAAAGGAGGAAAATCAATACCAGGAGTTTTAGAAGTTGCAGAAACTATGAGTAAAACGATAAAAGCTCAGTTAAGTGGAGAGTCTTCTTCAACGAAGGAAACCTCTGATAATGAAAATTCAAGTGATAATAAAGACATGAAAGAAGCTGATGAAGGTATGAATGGTATGCCAGAACCACCTGAAGGGATAGGTGGCAATATGCCACCAGGTATGGGAAATATGGATAAAGGAGATATGAATAATAAACAAAATGGCAATATGAACATGGATAAAAATCAAGGTAATCCAAAAGAAGCTGGAAACTTTGGAGGCAAAGGAGGAGGTTCTATGAGTAAAACAACAGTATATTCTAAATTGATTTTAGGTGGAACTTCTATGTTAATTATGTCAGCTGTGTTGATAGGTATATCAAAAATAAATCGAAGAAAATTTATAAAGTCAAAATAAAATAAGGATAAACAAATACTAATACTGTTAAGTTTAGATATTTTCTTAACAGTATTTTTTTGTGAAAAATAAATTAATTAGTAGCTTAGATTAATACACTGTTAAAATATTACGCTATATCCTAATATAGTAAAATTTAATTAGGATTAAAAAGTTTATAGAAAAAAACAATTAGACAAATTATGGAAAGTATAATAC
>NZ_JAGWCS010000150.1:0-8454 GCF_020657705.1 Clostridioides sp. ZZV15-6598
TTGTCACCAGAACCTTTTAGAGTGTATCCAAGACCTGTCTTTAAGAATAAATCTAAAAGTACTTTACAGATAAATACAAAAGCTAAAGCTAAAACTATAGGAGATATTTCTCCATTGAATAAATGTTTAAAACTAAATAGTGGGATATTTGATTTTCCCATTATTCTTAAGTTGATAGAGTAGAGCATTCCCATAACTAAAATACCAGAAAGCAAGTTAGATATTTTAAACTTAATGTGAAGTACACCAGTTACAAGACCAGCAATACAACCACATAAAATAGCCATTAAAGTTGCTACTACAGGCGAAATCCCATTAGTAAGAGAAAATGCTACAATAGAGGCTCCCATTGTGTAGCTACCATCAGCAGACATATCGGGAAAATCTAAGATTTTATAAGTTATATAAACTCCCAGCGCCATGATTGATAAAATTAAACTTTGCGTCATTACAGATATAATACCTGACATAAATAAAACACTCCTTTGAAAATATTTTTATAATTTTAATTATTTGCTAATTTTGTATATAAAAAAACCACATAGTATACACAACTATGTGGTAAAAACGCGAATAAGCCACATAGTATAATCTATGTGGCTCTTATATAGTTAAATGAAAACTCTATAAACAATATAGCCTACATAGATACAATCCCAAAGTTTTGCTAGTCTTAAGGGGTCTGTATCTATGTTAAAACGTAGGTACAAACCCTAGAAATAGTGGCTATAGTAATAATAATATTTTTTATTGTTTAATAAAGTATTCATAATTATCTCTCCCTTTTAATATTTTAATTAGTCAGAAAATTATATGTATTCTTGACTTGTTATAAATTATAAATTATACAATAATAAAAGTCAACTGCTAAATTTAATTAAGATACTACATAGTGTATACTTGGAATTTTTAAAAGGGAATATATCACTTGAAAAAAACGTTATCCTAAACTTATGAATTGAATGGAAATTTTGTGAAAAAATATTTAATTAAAGAAAAATATGGAATGGAGGTAAAGCTGTAGCTATTAAAATTTATAAAAAAAAGCTGTCTAAGAAATTTAAATTTCTATTTAGACAGCTCAAATAATGATTAGAAAGTTATATAACTTTCATAATCCGTCGTCAAAATAGACGACTTTTATGGAAAATGAATAACTTTATATGCAATAAATTGCTACAATAAGTACAATTTTCAAAGGGTTAGGGTGGATAAGAGTACTTACTATATAAAGTTTTCATATTACCTACTTTTTTGAATTTACTACATTTTACTCTGCAGATTTTGCATTTTTATCTGACTTTATATACTTTATATTATCTGCTGATAGCTTTTGCATGTCAAGTGCTTTTAGTGTATCTTCATTGATTATTATTTCAGTTTCATCTAACATAGTAACAGGTATATCACCAACAGGTTTACCTTCTAACACTTCAATAGCAAGCTCTCCAGCCTTGTAACCTAGTTTTTCATAGTCTATTCCACAACAAGCTAAAGCACCAGATGATACAGAGCCTTCTTCAGAAGCTATTATAGGTATTTTGTTTTCATTAGCTACTTTAGAAACTATAGGCATAGAAGAAACTATTAAATTATCAGTAGGAACATATAAAACATCTATTTTGCCAACTAAACTAGAAATAGCTTGGTTAACTTCACTTGAAGAACTGATTCCTTTTTCAACAACTTCATAATTATTTTTCTTAGCATAATCATGTAGAGAATCAACTTGTATTTTTGAATTAACTTCACTAGTATTATATATAACGCCTATTTTCTTCGCTTTTGGAGTTAAAGTTTTAACCAATTCTAGTGTTTTATCAATTGAAAGATAATCTGATGTACCTGAAACATTTCCACCTGGTTTTTCAAGAGATTTAACCAATCCAGCTTCTACAGGGTCTGTAACAGCAGTCATTATTATAGGTACATCTTTAGTAGCATTATAAGCTGCTTGAGCTGAAGGTGTAGATATAGCATATATCAAATCTTTTTTATCAGATACAAATTTACTTGCAATACTTTGTGTAGTAGGCATATCATTTTGTGCATTTTGGAAGTCTATTTTTATATTATCTCCATCCTTATAACCTTTATCTTCTAGTGCTTTTATGAATCCCTGTTTTGCCTTATCTAGAGATGGATGTTCTACTAGTTGAGTGATTCCTATATTTTTTATTTCTTTATTGTCTGTTTTTTCTTTGTCTTTTGAAGCATCGGAGCCTCCATTTTGAGAACATCCAGTGAGCATTGATACTCCTAGTACTCCCGCTATAATTAAACTTACCAATCTTTTTTTATTAATCATTTTTATATCCCCCTCAAAAATTTTGTTATTATATATGTTCATATATTCATATGAATTGTTGTAGTATTGCTAAAAATATTATAACTTTAAAATTATTTTATAAATAAACTAATTTGTAACTAAACTAAAATCAAATTATTATAATAGATATTTTTTAAACAGCATATTCAAATTTTTCTAAGATTTCTTCTATAGTCAATTTTTCTTTTTCTCTGCCATTTACATCTAAGACAACTTCACCTTTATGAAGCATTATTAATCTATCTCCATATTGAAGTGCATGCTTTAAGTTGTGAGTTACCATAAGTGTAGTTATATTTTTTTCTCTTACAATTTTATCAGTTAATTCAATTACTTCATTTGATGTCTTTGGGTCAAGAGCTGCTGTATGTTCATCTAATAATAGAACCTTAGGGCTTGCTAAACTAGACATAATTAGTGAAAGTGATTGTCTTTGACCTCCTGAAAGATACTGTACTTTGATATCTAGGTATTTTTTTAAATCTAGAGAAATTCCTTCAAGTAAGTGCTCTAAGTCATTTGTTTTATGACGAAGACATCTCTTTAAATTTAGCAAATTCCCCTTATTAAGAGCAAGAGATAAATTTTCTCTAACTGTCATAGAAGGACAAGTTCCTAAGCTTGGGTCTTGAAAAACTCTACTTACTATTTGAGTTCTTTTGTGTTCAGCTAAATTTGTTATATTAGTATTATCTAGAGTGATTTCACCAGAAGATTCTTTTAATAATCCAGATATTATATTTAATAAAGTAGATTTACCAGTTCCATTACTACCTATGATACTTACAAATTCACCATCTTCTATACTAAGTGATAAGTTTTCAAATATAGTGTTAGGTTGACCGTATGGATTTGGGAAACTCTTTGAAATATTTTTAATTTGTAACATCTATAACACCTCTTTTTTCAGATTTATTTTTGGTACTAGCCTTGCACTTGTTTTTTTTTAGTGAGATATTTAAGTTACCAGTAGCTAAGAAAGCTATTATAACTATGGCAGTTATTAGTTTTAAATCAGTTGATAACATACCTAAACTCATTGCAAAGTATATAGTGAATTGGTATATAAAAGAGCCAACAATTATTGCAGTAGTATTTTTAATAAAAGTGAATTTCTTGAATAATGTAATACCAATTATGATAGAAGCAATTCCAAGTACTAAAGTTCCGATACCCATATTTACATCTGAGAACCCTAAGAATTGAGCCATCAAACTACCAGATAAAGCTATAAGTCCATTTGAAATCATAAGCCCTAATATTTTTATAGAACCGATGTTTATACCTAAAGATTTAATCATTTGAGAGTTGTCACCAACACCTTTTAGAGTGTATCCAAGACCTGTCTTTAAGAATAAATCTAAAAGTACTTTACAGATAAATACAAAAGCTAAAGCTAAAACTATAGGAGATATTTCTCCATTGAATAAATGTTTAAAACTAAATAGTGGGATATTTGATTTTCCCATTATTCTTAAGTTGATAGAGTAGAGCATTCCCATAACTAAAATACCAGAAAGTAGGTTAGATATTTTAAATTTAATGTGAAGTATACCAGTTACAAGACCAGCAATACAACCACATAAAATAGCCATTAAAGTTGCCACTACAGGTGAAATCCCATTAGTAAGAGAAAATGCTACAATAGAAGCTCCCATTGTGTAACTACCATCAGCAGACATATCGGGAAAATCTAAGATTTTGTAAGTTATATAAACTCCCAGCGCCATGATTGATAAAATTAAACTTTGCGTCATTACAGATATAATACCTGTCATAATAAAACACCCCTTTGAAAATATTTTAAAATAAATCTTTTAATTTAATTGAAAATTGAATTTTGGATATAAAAAAGCCACACAGTATATATAACTGTATGGCAAAAACACGAATAAGCCACACAGTATAATCCATGTGGCTCTATATATGATGATAAAATAAAAACTTTAACAACAATCACTATAGCCAACATAGATACAATCCTTAAAAATGGTAATCCTAAGGGGTCTGTATCTATGTTATGACAATTTGTCTTAACTTAGCTACAAACCCTAACTAAATTGGCTACTAAAAAATCGTACTTGTTTGTTTAATAAAGTCTTCATATTTACCTCTCCTTTTAATTTAATAATTTTGAAAATTTTGTTTTTATATTTTGTATAGTAATTAGTTTAATACAGTAAAAAATAAAAGTCAACTATAAATTTTGAAAAATTATTAAATTATCAGAAAATTGAGTTCGAATAAAAAAAGTTTTATGTATAGGATTGGGTAGTTTTCTTAAATTTTAATTTATAAATAAAAATTAAAATTTATTTGGATTTTAGGAAAAATTGAGTAAAAAGATAAAATTTTTAGAGAATTAATGAAAATAGGTTTTGAAGTAATATAATGACTAAAATTATATGATATAATAAATTAAATGATTGTTTTAATTCAGAGTTTTTATTATTTTTTTAATTGTTTTTAGGAATCTTATTTTTGATATGTTTACAAGATTAAAAAGACTTCAGTAGATATTTATATGTTTTTATTTAAATATTTTAGAAGTCTTTAATTTTATAGGAGTGATGATATGTGTTGATAGGTACAGCTAATTTAAGTAGAAACGTTGATAATGCATGTGTAGAAGAGTTGGGAATTCCAATGATTGTATTGATGGAAAATGCAGTAATATCTGCAATGAGAAACATGGATATGGATATATATAATGATTATACAATTGTATGTGGTGTTGGAAATAATGGTGGAGATGGTCTTGGAATAGCAAGACATTTAAAACTAAAAGGGAAAAATGTAAATGTTTTTTTAATTGGTAACATCAAGAAACTAAGTGAATGTTCTAAAATCAATTATAATATACTTTTAAATATGGGAATTAATATTATAAACATTGATAAAAATGATTTAAGTGAGGAATATAATGATTATATAAATAAAAATAAAGTGGATGAAATTATTAAGACAGAAAAACAGAGCATAATTAAAAATAAAAATTTAACAATGTTTAAAGAAGCAGTATCTAAAAGTGATGTCGTAATAGATGCAATATTTGGAACGGGGTTAAAAAGGGAAATAACTGGTATTTTTAAAGAAGTAATCGATATAGTAAATGATAACAGCAAAAATACATATTCTATAGATATACCATCTGGTATAGATAGTGACAAAGGTAGTATACTTGGAAGTTGTATCAAAGCAAACAAAACAATTAGTTTTGAATTTTATAAAAGAGGATTTTTAAATTATGATGTAAGCTCATTTATTGGCGATGTAATTGTAGAAAAAATAGGTGTTCCAGATTTTATTACAAGAAAATACCATAATGATGAATTCATAACTGATGAGAGTTTTGTAAAAAATAATATTAGAAGAAGAGATAAGCATGGATTTAAAAGTGATTTTGGGAAAGTATCTATAGTCGCAGGTTCAAAAGGATTTTATGGTGCTAGTTTCATAGCAACTGAATCAGCTGTTAAAAGTGGAAGTGGTCTTGTAACTTTGATTAGTAGTAAAGATGTACAAGAAAAAGTATCTATTAGACTCACTGAAGCAATGACTGTAAATTTTGAAGAAGAGAGAGTTGATAAACTATTGAGTTCTAGTAATGCGATTGGTTTTGGGCCAGGAATGGGAGATAATCACAAAACTTTTGAGAGATTACTTAGAGTAGTAGAAAACTCTAGTTGTCCAATAATATTGGATGCAGATGGACTAAATGTTATGAAGGATAGATGCTATAAGTTTTTAGAGTGGAAAAATAAGTTTGTAATTACTCCTCATCTGGGAGAAATGGCCAGGTTGACAGGTGACTCAACTGGGTATATAAGAGAACATAGAGTAGATGTGGCAAAAGAATTTGCTCAAAAATACAATGTAGTTGTCCTTTTAAAAGGTTATCAAACTATCATAACAGATGGGAAAGAAACATATATAAATCCTACAGGAAATAGTTGTATGGCAACTGGTGGGATGGGAGACTGTTTACTTGGCATGATTACTTCTTTTATAGGTCAAGGTATGGATATACTTGAAGCTACAGTGAGTGGAGCATATATACATGGTTATATAGGAGATAAGTTAGGAAAAAATATGTATACAGTAAATGCAACAGATTTAATAAGTAACATTTCGTTAACAATGAACAAGTTTTTGATTATTTAATGACTAATATTTGATACTACTTTGTAACAACTTTAACAAAGTATGCTGATATAATACTATTAAATTAATCTCAAATTAACTTATTTTATTGGTTTTTGGTTTATTATTTAAATTCATATTCAAATATATTGTGTAAAGAATATGATTTATATAGGGTTTGATAATTCATATGAAAAGAGGGTAGATAGTATGAAGTTGATATGGTTAATAGTAGCAATCGTATTTGGAATAGCAGAAATGTTGACTCCAAGCTTAACACTAATATGGTTTAGTGTAGGAGCAGTAATACTTATATTTTTAAGTACTTTTATAAAGAGTATATTTTTACAAATTTTAATATTTGCTGTAATTTCTATAGCTATGTTAGTTGTAGCTACTAAGAAAATTGTAAAAAAAGATAAAACTTATAAGTCTAATACTAATTTACAAGCAATGATGTCTAAGAAAGGTATTGTCACAGAGGAAATCTCTCCAAATAAAACTGGTTTAGTTGTAGTTGAACATGAAACATGGACTGCTATTTCTATAGATGATGAAAAGATTGATAAGGGTTCTACAGTAGAAGTATTAAAAATAGAAGGGGTAAAACTAGTTGTTAAAAAAGTAAATTCTGAAACTAGTGTGACGAATCAATAAAATAAAGGAGGATATATTTATGGGTATGAAAGTTGTTTTAAGTATTGTATTAATAATAGTAGTCGTAGCAATAAGTTTAACTTGTATAAGAGTAATAAAACAATCTAAAGTAGGTATAATAATGCGACTTGGTAAGTTTCAAAAAGTGGCTGAAACAGGAGTACATTTCTTGATACCATTTTTAGATAAAATGGCATATGTGATTGACTTGAGAGAAATCGTAATAGATTTTCCACCTCAGCCAGTTATAACTAAAGATAATGTAACTATGCAGATTGATACAGTTGTATACTATAAAGTTACAGACCCAGTTAGATATGTGTTTGAAATAGCAAATCCAATAGCTGCTATTGAAAATCTAACAGCTACAACTTTAAGAAATATAATTGGTGAACTTGATTTAGATGAAACACTAACATCAAGAGATATAATAAATGTAAAAATGAGAACAATCCTTGATGAGGCAACAGATAAATGGGGAATAAAAGTAAATAGAGTAGAGTTAAAGAACATAATGCCTCCTCATGATATCCAAGTTGCGATGGAAAAGCAAATGAGAGCGGAAAGAGAAAGAAGAGAAGCAATACTTCAAGCAGAAGGTAATAAGTCAGCTGCTATATTACAAGCAGAAGGAGAAAAACAATCTGCTATATTAACAGCAGAAGCAAGAAAAGAAGCTATGGTACGTGTAGCGGAAGGTGAAAAAGAGTCTGCTATATTAGTAGCAGAAGGTGAAGCTGAAGCTATAAGACAAACAGCTATTGCTAAAGCACAAGGTGAAGCTGAAATGATTAAAAGAACTCAAATGGCAACTGCAGAAGGTCTGAAATTAGTATTTTCAGCGATGAAAGAGTCTGACATTGACAATAATATCTTAGCATTAAAATCTATGGAAGCACTTGAAAAAATGGCTGAAGGCAAGTCAACAAAATTGGTTTTACCTTCAGAAGCAGTTAATTTCTTAGGAACATTCAAAGGGATAAAAGAAGTCATGAGTGATGATAAGAATGATGTATTAGATGTAAAAGATGCATTTAGTGGAAATGATTCATTAAAAAAATAAAAGAGTTTTTTATCGCAGGAAGGAAATGGAAATTAAATGTCGAATTAATTAAATATAGTATAAAATGCACATTGAAAAGAAGAAGACTTATAGCTTTTTTAAGTCTTCTTCTTTGTTTTTATTTATAAAACAGGATTTTAAAAATAAATTAACAGAATTTTTATACAATTTACCCTTTACTAATGTAAAAAGTGTTATATAATATTAAATAAAACATGTGGGGAATAAAAGTAATTTCAATTTGGATATTTATATTGACAAC
>NZ_JAGWCS010000151.1:0-8453 GCF_020657705.1 Clostridioides sp. ZZV15-6598
ATTTAATATCTCTAGGTGAAAACTGTGATATAAAAGATGCATTTGAATGGATAAATAAAAAAAGTTTTTATAAAAATTAAGGATAGTTTTTCATTATATTTATAAGTAGAAAATTTTTATAGTTTATAATTTTGATAAAAGATTTTGCAATTTTAGATACCTTAATATCATATAGTATTTTCTAGTATTTTCTAAATAAAGTAAAAAATAATAAAATACAAGATTATTAAGTTACTTCTTAGGGAATAAATAAAATATAATTTTTTTAAGGAGTGATGAAAATGATAAAACTTGCTACTTTTGCAGGCGGGTGTTTTTGGTGTATGGTAAAACCTTTTGATAAATATGATGGGGTTATAAAAGTAGTTTCTGGATATACAGCTGGTCATGTTGAAAATCCTACATATCAAGAAGTATGTTCAGGAATAACTGGCCATGTTGAAGCTATTCAAATAACTTATGATGATAACATAATAAGTTATGATGAACTTTTAAATATATTTTGGAAACAAATTAATCCTACAGATGATGGTGGACAATTTGGTGATAGAGGAACTCAATATAAAACTGCTATATTTTATCATGATGAAAAGCAAAAAAATACAGCTTTGAAGTCAAAAGAAAGCTTAGAAAATAGTAAAATATTTGATAGTAAAATAGTTACTGAAATAATTCCAGCAACTAAATTTTACGAAGCAGAAGAAAATCATCAAGATTATTATAAAAAAAGACCATTAAATTATAATATGTATTATAAAGGTTCAGGAAGATATAATTTTGTAAAAAGCTATTGGGATGGAAATAATGTAGATAGGGAAGCGTTAAAAAAGACTTTAACTCCTATTCAATTTGAAGTTACTCAAAATGACATGACAGAAGTACCTTTTGAAAATGAATATTATGATAATAATGAAGAAGGTATCTATGTGGATATAGTAAGTGGAGAGGTTTTATTTTCTTCAAAGGATAAATTTGATGCGGGATGTGGATGGCCTAGCTTTGCAAAGCCAGTTATAGATAAGTCTATAATTGAAAGAAGCGATTTTTCACAAGGCATGTATAGGGTTGAAGTAAGAAGTGCTAAAGGAAATTCTCATCTAGGCCATGTTTTTGATGATGGGCCAAAGGAACTTGGAGGTTTAAGGTATTGTATAAATTCTGCTTCTCTTAAGTTTATACCTAAAAAAGACATGGAAGAACTAGGATATGGAGAATATTTAGAGCTTTTTAAATAATTAAAACTAGTTATACGATACATTCAGATTAGAGATGGAAATATAAATTTATGTTTTCATCTTTTGTTTTTTTGTCAATAATATGATAAATTATTAATTGTAATGTTATAATTTATATTTGTATGACTAAAGAATTTAATTTTTGAAAGAGAGAAAACAAATGAATTTAAAAGACTTTAATGGAAAAAGATTAAAATCAGCTAGAGTTTTTAGAGCTAAAACTCTAGAACAGTTATCTAAAGAAACTAAAATAAATAAAAAAGATTTACAAGCTTTTGAAGAAAATAAGTATGTTCCAAACATTGAAAATGCATTAAAATTATCAAATATATTAAACTTCCCAAAAGAGTATTTTTATAAAAACGAAAGTATAAATGTTATTGTGGAAGATAGTCATTTTAATCCTCAATCTAAACTTCCTAGAGTGGAGGAAATTTCTTATAGAGAAAAAATAATAATTATTCATAAAATATACTCGTTTATGGAAAGTTATATAAAATTTCCAAAAGAAAACTTACCAAATAGAAAACTAATTAAGGATGTTAATATAAATGATATAGAAAGTCTTGCTAATAAGACTAGAGAACTTTGGAATTTAAATAACAATCCAATAGTAAATATGGTAAGTTTATTAGAGGCTAATGGGATTATAATATCAGGAATGAATGTAGATAGAAAAGGAGCAACAGTATTTACTCAAAAACAAAGAATTGGTAAAGAAATTAAATATCTAATATCTCTTGGAAATGATAAAAAATCAGCATCAATTAGAAACTATGATTTAGCATATGAGCTTGGATATATAATATCAAGTCAATTAGGAATACCAAATAAGCAATTCTTAGCAGATGAATATGCTTGTGCATTTTTGCTTCCAAGAGAGACTTTTTTAGAAGACTTGGTTTATCCAGAAGAACTAGATTATTATGTAGAATTAAAGCAAAAATGGATTGTACCTATATCTGTTATGATTTTTAGAGCATATAATTTAGGTGAGATAAGCTATAAAAAGTATAATTATCTTATGAGCGAAATGGATAAACGAGGATGGTTAATAGAAGAACCATTAGATAAAATGAAGGGTGTAAGTCCAGTATATTTAAAAAAAGCAGTAGAATTATTGATAGAAAACAAAATAATGAACACAGACAATATAGTATCAAATTTAGGAGATATAGGAATAAGTCTTTATCCAGAAGACCTAGAATTGTTGATGGGATTAAAAAATGGACTCTTGTCTCAAAATACAAAGAAAAAAAGTAAAGTTATAAAATTTGATGGGAAAAGATAAATTAATATTTTAATATTGAAAGATAAAAGCAGGTATTTATGATTTAAGCTTTATTGATGTGATTTTTTATCATAAGAAATTTACCTGCTTTCAATATTAAATTTAAGATATACTTAAAATATGCTATTAATTTTAAATATGTATTCTAATATGGTATTAATCTAAATATCCTTAGCAATTTTAATGTATTCTTTTAAAACAGAACAAGATTTACTAAATCCTTCTTGCTCATCATTAGTTAAATTGATTTCAACAATTTCCTCAATTCCATTTTTACCTATAATACAAGGAACACCTGCAAATACATTTTCTTCATTGTATTGACCTTCTAATAATGTAGAAACTGGTAAAATCTTTTTCTCATTATGTAGTATAGCCTTTACAATTTCTACTAAAGCAGTTCCTATTCCAAACTCTGTACAATCTTTGCCATTTATTATACCTATACCTGTTTTCTTGTTTTTTTCAAGTATTGATGGTAAGTCTAATTTGCCATAAGTATCTGGATTATCTTTTATCATATCTAAAATTGGTTTGCCACCAATTGAAACATGAGACCAAGGGACTATTTGAGAATCTCCATGTTCACCCATTGAGTAAGCCTGTATTGATTGTTGAGCGATTCCAGTTTCTTCAGATAAAAGTCTTCTAAGTCTTGTTGAGTCTAAAGCTGTTCCAGTTCCAATAACTCTGTTTTTAGGAAAACCAGATTTTTCCCAGATATAATTCGTAACTACATCAACTGGATTAGAAATAACGATAAATATACCATCAAATCCAGAATCAATTATAGGTTTTACTATAGATTTTATCATCCCAATAGTTGGTTTTAGTAAGTCTAACCTAGTTGTGTTTTGTCTGCGTAAAGGACCTTCTGAAGAATCTGCAACACTTATCACTACGATATCAGAATCCTTACAATCATTAAAAGTTCCTTTTTCTATATGTACTTTATGTGGAAGATAGGAAACTGCATCAGCTAAATCTAAAGCTTGAGCCTTTGCCTTAGCTTCATCAATATCAATCATAAAGAGTTCATCACAAACTCCTTGAGTTATCAAACTAAATCCACAGTGTGAACCAACATGACCTGAACCTACAATAGATATTTTTCTTGGTTTTATTGGCATTTTAAATCACTCCCCCTACAAAATAAAACGATATATTTATAATACAATGCTATATGTTATTAAGTATGTTTTTTATAGATTGCAATATTCTATCATTTCAGAAAATTTATTTAATATGATTTTATACTAAAGTTTTTAAAAAAGCAATCTTAATATACTTTATATTATTGAATATTTAAAATAATATATAATTATAAATTTGTTAACATTAATATCTATATGTTAAAATATAGTAGAAGATTACTATTAAAAAGTAGGTTAAGCTCTATTTGGTGTAATTACTTTAAACTTAACCTAAAATATGTGTATATTTAAACAATAAGGCAGTTTAGAATAAAGGAAATGGAGATAAAATCATAATGGAAAAGTTATACTATATAAATCAGTATATAAGAGATTTTACAGCAGAAATAATTGAGATAAGAGAAATAGAAAATAAGTTTCATGTTTTGTTGGATAAAACAGTATTTTTCCCTGGTGGTGGAGGACAATTTGGAGACTTAGGAAAAATAGATAATTATGAAGTAATAAGTGTATATGAAGAAGATAAAAAAGTATATCATATATTAGATAAAAAGCCAATAAAGATACATAAGGTAAAGTGTAGTATTGATTGGGATAGAAGAGAAGATGGTATGCATCAACATTTTGGACAACATGTACTCTCAGGGTGTTTTTTTAAGACTTTTAATTTAAACACAACAGGTTTTCATTTAGGTAATGAGTACAGCACAGTGGATATAGAAGGTAATTTAGATGAAGAAAAAATTAGAGAAATAGAGTTGCTTGCAAATGAAATTATTCGTCAGAATATACAAGTAGAAACATTACTTCCAACTAAAAGAGAATTAAAAAAAATTTGGTTAAGACGTGCTTTACCAAACACAAATGAAGAAATAAGGGTAGTGAAAATAGGTGACTTAGATACAAATGCATGTTGTGGAGTACACCCAAAATCAACAAGTGAGATTAGAATGATAAAAATAAAGAAATGGGAGAAGCATAAGTCTAGTACAAGAATAGAGTTTTTAGCTGGTAAAAGAGCTGTAGATGAAGTATTAAAAAGAGATGTATATTTAACCAAAATCTGTAGATATTTAAGTTGTAGTGAAGAAGATGCTATAAATGGAATTGTAAATTTAAATGAGAAAGTGGAAGATTCTCTAAGTAAAAAAAGAAAACTTGAAGAAATAGTAGCTAAGTACCAAGTTAAAGAAATGGTCGAAAATGCAAATAAGATTGGGAATGTTTCAGTTGTTAAAAAAATCTATGATGAAGAAGATTTAAAATATGTAAATAAAATTGCAAATAAAATTACAGAAGATGAAAATAATATTGCATTATTAGCTGTTAGATTTGAAGAAAAAATAAACTTGATTTTTGCATGTTCTAAAAATTTGAAAGCTGTCAATATGGGAAGTTTATTGAAGGATGCAATAAGTCTTATAGATGGTAAAGGTGGAGGAAGTCAGGTTTTAGCTCAAGGTGGAGGGAAAAATAATGGTAACTTAGAATCTACCTTCGATTATGCATTTATGAAACTAGAAAAAATTTTATAATGTATTATTACAAAAAGATTAATGTAATACATAAAATAGATATGGGGGAATAAGTATGGAACAAAAGGACTATATAGAATTATATGAAAATGAAGAACTGATAGAGATAAGAGAAGCCCGTTTAGATGATTTGGATATAATAGCGAAATTTAATTATAATTTAGCCAAAGAAACAGAAGGAAAAGAACTTGACATGGATGTTTTAACTAAAGGTGTAAGAGCATTGTTATTAGATGAAAGAAAAGGAAAATATTATGTATATACAGTATTTGATAAGGTGGTTGCACAGATTATGTATACATATGAGTGGAGTGATTGGAGAAATGGAAACTTTCTTTGGATTCAGAGTGTATATGTAGAGAAAGAATATAGAAGAAAGAGCATCTTTAATTATTTATTTAATCATATAAAAAATATGTGTGATAGAGATGAAAATATTGTTGGCATGAGGTTATATGTAGAAAAAGAAAACATAAATGCAAAAGCAACGTATGAGTCTTTAAATATGTATGAATGTGATTATAATATGTATGAATATGAAGTAATAAACTAGTAATGTAAATATAAGAATTAATAAGCTAGTAATATAAACTTATACTATTATTATATTAAGATTATAAGTTTATCTTGAATATATTGAGAATTGTATGAAATAAGCCAGATATTATAATTAAAATTTTTAGGGGGTATAAGTATGGGCGTTTTAAAAGTCATGTTTTATGTATTTTTGTTTTTGGATTTAATATCAATATTTTTCTTCTTTTTTAATAAAGGAAAGATAGCATCTAATACAATTGTATTTAATGCAATAGGAGTATATACATTTGTACTTTGTTTCATGCATTTTAGTTCTTATCCAAGTAATAATATTCTTGGTAAATTTATTGCATCTCTCTTTTTTATACTTGGAGTTGCAGGAATTATGCTTAAAGAAAAAAATTTTTTATATGCTAGATTACTTTTAACTTTGGTCATTGTTTGTTCTACACTTAAATTGTTTGTTATTTAATAAAACGTATCTATAAGGAAATTTATGAAGGTCTATATTTTAAAGTATAGACCTTTTTTAATGTGTTTCAATTTAACACTTAAGGAAAATTTAAGAAAATTTTAAAGGCATCTTAAATACTTGTTGGTATTATTAAAATATTAAAAGAGAGAAGGTGTTATTATTGAAAAAAGATATGTGTAGAACTTCAGAAAAATTATTATTATCAATTATATACATAATATTTTTTGTATATGTTCTAATAACTATAAGGATAATTTTATTTAAAGATGTACCAATTTATGCTATTTTCAAGGGCGGGTTTAGGTCTGTCAACTTAATTCCATTCTATACAGTATGGGAATTTATAACAGATAGTAATATTAGTTTCACAAGAGCTATTGCAAATATCATAGGTAATATTGGTATATTTATTCCAATGGGAATTTTTCTTCCTGTGGTATTAAAAAAGTTAAATAAAAGAAATATAATTATAATAATTTCTCTTATTAGTTTAGGATTTGAATTAATACAATACATTTTGGCTATTGGAAGTAGCGACATAGATGATGTGATTCTAAATTCATTAGGTGGTATACTTGGTATTATTGTTTATACAAAGGTGACCAAATTATTTCCTAATAACATTAAAAAATTCCAAGCTATAATAAGTACAAGCATAATTTTGGGAGTGATAGGATTGGGTGTCATTGCTACAAATTACCAAAGTTTGTTAACTTTTAAACTTAAGCCAGATAAACAAGTTTCAAGAATATTAGTTGAAGAAAATAAGGAAATAGTTAAAGATATAGATAAAAACGAGGGAGATATAATTGGTTCATTTGAAAGTTTTAAAAATGGTGTATTAACTATTAAGACAGCTTGTAATAATAATATAACTTGTAATAATAATGTAAAGATTCCAGAAAATTTGATGGATAAGGATGGTTATATAAAAGTTTATCTAAGTAAAAATACAAAATTAATATCTTTTGTAATTACTGAAGAAGAGAACAAAGACATAATTAGATATGGAGAATTTGATGCTAAAAATTTACCTCTGCTAAAGAAATCTGATACAGTTGAGATTTGGATTGATAAAGACAATCAACCAAAAGATGAACATGGAATCACAGCTACTAGATTGTTAATTGGATTAGATGAGTAGAATATCCAACAAAAAAAGAATAACAAAAGTAAAAAACGAAAAAACTATTTCTATAATTATTTTTACATTATACACAAAAATATGTCAACTGTTGAAGGAGTAGAGATAAATTATGGAGATAATAAAATATATTTTGTATTTTTTTATATATTCATTTCTAGGATGGGTAGTAGAAAGTGCAGGATGTTCTATAGCAAGCAAAAGGATAATTAATAGAGGGTTTTTAAATGGTCCAATATGTCCTGTTTATGGTTTTGGAGCAGTACTTGTGATATCAATATTAGGAAGATTTGACAATATAATTATTTTATTTTTGATAGGAATGATTTTGACTACAATACTAGAATATTTTACAGGATTTATTTTAGAAACATTATTTCATGCTAAATGGTGGGATTATTCTGACCAAAAATTTAATGTGAAGGGAAGAGTCTGTTTAAAAAATGCAATATATTTTGGTATAATGTCTGTTGTAATAATAAAATTTATACATCCTTATATAGAATATATTGTAAGTACTATTCCGTACAATATATTAATTTCAATAGTGGTAATTACGACTTTATGGACAATTGTGGATTTAATTGTTACTATCGTATCACTTAAAAAATTAGATATGAAGCTCAATTTATTAGATGAAATAATTACAGATCTAAATGGTATAAATATGAAATTAGATAGGTTTGATAGAAGAGAGATACAAGCTTTATTTAAAACAATAAATAGTGAGGAATTAGAAGCTAGAGAAAAATTAAACAAAATAAACAGTAAATTAGACCGTATAGAATCCAATATTATCTTACAAAAAAGAATTATCAAGGCTTTCCCAGATATAAAACATAAAAAACAACAAGAACAATTACAGTACTTTAAAGAAATAATTAATGATAATAAAAGATGATAATACGATTTAATTAAAAATAAACAGAAAAATAGTATTTATAAGATAATTTGCAAAGAACTCTATTGTAATAGAATAGAGTTCTTTATTTTTGGGAGAAATAGAGTTGATTTGCTGAAAACAAAATATATTATCTCCAAATAACAAATATTTTGAAAATTATAAAAACATATATTGACAA